>VXOZ01000203.1:0-4516 GCA_009839775.1 Chloroflexota bacterium
GTTCCGGTAGCGCAGGTTTGCAACCTGGCCCAGGCGCGAGCTTGAAGTCCACGTTGCCGGGCTTGCGTGCGACGTAGTTTCGGAGAGCAATCATGCCGCGACTGCAAAATGTCTTCATCGATCCTCGAGTAATTCTGCGACGCGATGAGGCCCTCAGCGGCGATTCCGGTAGCGCAGGTTTGCAACCTGCGCCCGATAGGGAAATGGAAGCCCATGTCGCCGGTCTTGCCTGCACCAGCATATGAGCGCGGCGTACGCAGGAGGGCCTTGCGTCACTCCCCGGCGTCCAGGAAATCAGCTTCAACCCCGATGACGACACGTTCACCGTGCGCTATCGTGGCGATGCGTTAGAGGTCGCGAGCGTCAACGCAGCGATGCGCGGAAGAGTGATAGCCAAGCCCCTGCGAAAACTGCTTGATTGGATCAGCCGTCCGTTTCGGCGCGCCACGAACTCTTGATCTCAATTTGTGCGCGTTCTTCCAACCTCTACCCACCGGAGATTAGAGAATCGCAAGAACCAGCGCAGGTGAGACTGTATCTCTCTCGTTCACACTTCGATCCTTCGGCAAGCTCAGGACAGGCAGGCTCAGTGCGAAAGGGAGAGTTTGCCGCAGGCTTCTCGTTCATGACCGCGCACGTATTCCCAACGGCCCTCAATGAGCGTAGTAAGATTCTGGATCATTCCCGCTTGTGCATCTGCACAATTGCGGCTACAGTGAGACTGCTAGTGCCGTGGACTCTCGCACTGCTGGAGCCATGTCAACTGGCGTTTCTCGTTTCCCATCGTGAAGAGGACGCAGACACGTGACCGCAGCCTCATCCGACCCAGCGCCCAACGCCACGCAGGGACTTCCAAGTCCGCCCATCCTAACCACTGTGGTGGGCAGCTACCCGGCGCCGGCGTGGCTGCTCGCCCTGCCGAGCAAACCCGCCCTGCGGGACGCCATGCTCGCGGTCTTCAAGACGCAGGAACTTGCCGGCATAGACGTGGTCACGGACGGCGAGCTTTCCCGCTTTGACGTCAGCCACCCCGAGACCCAAGGCATGATCGAGTATTTCATTTCCCCCTTAGCAGGGGTGGGCACGGCGTTCAGTCGCTCTGAGGTAGACGCTTTTCGCCAACAAGCCGGTATGCAGTTCCGCAAGAAACCTGCGGGAGTCGTGAGGGCAGCTATAGGCGAGGGTACGCTCGACCTGCCAACCGCCGCGGCCGGCGGCACTCTCACCGCAAAACCGTATAAATTCACGTTGACGAGTCCCTACATGCTGGCAAAGTCACTCCTCGACCTGCACTATCGCGACGTACGCCAACTGGCCTTCGCCATTGCGGATATCTTTCAGGCACAGGCGGCAGACTTCAATGCCGCCGTCTTGCAGATAGATGAAGCTAACCTCGTCGGTTCGCCCCAGGACAGCGAGTGGGCGGCGGATGTCCTCAACCGGGTGTTCGCGGGGTTCGCCGGGCAGAAGGGCGTGCATCTTTGCTTTGGCAATTACGGCGGGCAGACCATCCAGCAGGGACTCTTCAAAAACCTGCTGCCCTTCTTCAACCGGCTGGAGTGCAACCATCTTATCCTGGAAATGGCTCGTCCCGGCGATGCCGAATTGCCGGTATTCAAAGACCTGCGACCCGAAATCGCCCTGGGCATCGGCGTCGTCGACATCAAAGACAATGCCGTGGAATCGCCTGACCTCATCGCCCGTCGCATCGAGCGCGCCGTCACGGTTTTGGGCGCGGAACGGATCAAGTGGGTACATCCCGACTGCGGCTTTTGGATGCTCTCACGCATCGTGGCCGATCAGAAGATGAGAGCACTGGTTAAAGGACGCGACCTCTACCTGGGACAATCAAGTACATAGGGAGAAAGCAATGGGAAAGCAAGCACAGATTGCCGTAATCACGTCTCCCACAGGCACCATGCACGTGAGCGGCTTTCTGGAAATCCTGGCGGCGTTGCCCGAGGTTGCACAGGTAGCGTTAGTGACCGACGGCGCCGATGACATCGAAGCGCACGCGCGAGAGCATCTCGGTGCGCGCATTGCAGGTACGTATCCAGATGTGGACGCGCTATTTGCCGCGTTTCAACCGGAACTCACCATCGTCAGTTTGGAACCGCGCACCGCGCCGCCGGTCATTGCCGCCTGTTTACGCGCAGGCAGCCACGTGCTCGCCGAGAAACCCGCCTGCCTGCAGTGGGAAGAGTTCGCCGAGCTTGCTTCCCTGGCTGACGCACAACAGCGCAACCTCGGTCTGGCCTTTGCCGCGCGGGGCTTTCCCTTCCTGCAAGACGCGAGAAGCCTCGTCGCCAACGGCACGCTCGGTAAACTCTACGGCGTGGACACCTATTTCATTGCCGACCAAACGCGCGTGCAGCAAGCCGAGTGGCAGGCGTCGTGGTTCTCCCAGAAAGCCTACGCCGGTGGCGGACATCTGATGTGGCTAGGTATTCATTATGTTGATCTCTTACATCATCTCACCGGACAGCGCGTCGTTGAAGTCGCCGGGCTCACTGCCGTTGTCGGCGGCGCGCCGATAGATACGGAGGATGCCGCCGTGGCGGTGTTGCGCTTCGAGGACGGCATGGTTGGCACCTTGACCTCGGCCTACTACGTGGACCGCAACAAGCAATCCCACCTCCATCTCTGGGGGTCGCAGGGCTGGCTGCGGGGACGGCCCAACGACTGGGAGAGCCTGGAGTGGTACAGTACGCATCCTGCGGAGCAATCCGCGCCTTATCGTACCATTCGCTACGACACGCCTAAGTCTGAAGTGAAACCAACCTACTACGGCCTCGTGCGCGCAGCCGTGCACGGCGCCATGGGCATTGCACCGCATCCCGTTGCCACCGCCGAGGCCCTGCACGTGCTAAAGGTCGTCCATGCCATTTACCGTGCCGCGGAGACCGGCCAAACGCAGCGGGTTGAGTGACAAACGCCGAAAGTAATTGCAGGCAGCTTCAATCCAGACATGTGCGGGCTTCTTCTCGTTTGTTGCGGAAATGGGGTAGTAGCATAAACGAGGATTGCGCCAGGAACCGCGCATTGTCTACCACCTCGGATTCCGGCTTTCGCCGGAATGACGGACCAACTCCACTTTTCTCTACAGTAAGGAGAAGAAAAGAGCGATGAAACGCTATCGAGCGGTGCTCATCGGCTGCGGCGGCATGAGCAAGGCCCACCTGAGGGCCCAGCACGAGGTTTCGGAAATCGACACTGTGGCCGTGTGCGACATTGTGGAAGAGAAGCTGCACGCGGTTGGCGACGCGTTCAACATCGAGAAGCGCTACACTGACTACCATGTCATGCTCGCGGCGGAGAAGCCCGACATCGTCGCCATTGCCACCCAGGGTCCGCAGCATTGCGCCGCTACGGTAGCGGCGGCTGAGCACGGCGCGCACGTGCTCTGCGAGAAGCCCATGGCGCTCGACCTCGCCGAGGCCGATCAGATGGTTGCGGCGTGCGACAAGGCCGGGGTAAAACTCGCCATTAACCACCAAGCCACCGTGCGCCCTTCACTGAAGCGCATGCGGGACATGATCGAGAACGGCGACATTGGCGAGGTCATTCTGGTGCGGGGCAACAACAAGAGTGGACGCAAGGCCGGTAATGAACTCATGGAGATGGGCACCCACGTCTTCGACCGCATGCAATACATCGGCGGCGCGCCGCAGTGGTGTCTTGCTCATCTCACATGGGGAGGGAAAGCCGCTACCATTGACGATGCCATGGACTCTCAAGAAATGAGCCCCAGAGACCGCGCATCCGGTCCAGTGCTCGGCGAGCGGGCATATGCCCTCTTTGGCATGACACGCGCGCCGGTAGGAGAGTGCCAGTTTCTGGGCTATGAGAAGACAAACAATCGGCTCTACAGCGTGGACGTGCTCGGCACCAAGGGGCAGATCTCATTGCGCGGCACCGGCATCCAGCGGGGCAAGAGCGACCTCTTCCACCTGCCAGTGCCCGCCTTCTATCACGCAGACTTACAAGACGAACCGCAATGGCAACGCATCGAGGTGCCGGAAGAACTCGACCCCCGCCTCGGCAAAGAGAGCATCACGCCCATCCTGCAGGAGTTGATTAGGTCCATCGAGACCGGCAGCGAGCACCCCTGCAGCGGCGAAGCGGGCCGCCTGAACCTGGAGATGGTCATGGCGATCTACACCTCGCACCTGAAAGGGCAGCGCGTCAGCATTCCGCTTGCCGAGCGGGCGCATCCGCTCTCTCGGTAGCGTTCCGCAGAAAAACTATATAGCCCCGGGCAGGCTTGGAGCCTCCCGGGGCTATGGCTTGCGTGGCCGGTGCTAACACTGCTTGGCAGTATGCCGCGCGTGTTGACATTTCCGCCAATAGTATTGAAGGTTTCGCACTTAATACAACGTGTGGAAGCCAATCTTGTACAGCCTGAGAAAGCTCAAGGCCAGTAGATCCGCACAGGCGCGCTCTCCACCGTCGTGCCGTCCGTCGCGACTGCTCTCTCCGTGACAATGAGAGCGTTGCTGCGTTCGAGGATAGGAAG
>VXOZ01000203.1:4526-17568 GCA_009839775.1 Chloroflexota bacterium
ATATAGGATATCAAGTCTGCGCAGAGCGAATGTGCCGCCGGCATTTGTAACACCGGAAGTCGCCTGAGCGCTACCGAGAATTCGTCCATCCGCACGGACCACGTTGAAGCTCACCGCATTGGTAACCAAGACGCTCAAGTAGACCGGATCCTGTGCGGCCCGATACGAGCCTTGGCTATCCTCCGTTGCAGAATTCTGGGCGATAATGAAGGTAAAGGCCACTTCGCCGGTCTCAGCAGGCGCGCCAGGTGTGGCCGTTGGGAAGAAGCCTGGTTGCGGGGTCGCAGTAGGCCCGGGCGTCGCCGCAGACTCTCGCGGTTCCGGCTGTTTCGGTACGCGCAGCGACTGGCCTTCAAATATCTTATTCGGATCAGAGAGGCAGTTCGCCGCCTGGAGAGTAGCCTGCGTAGAATCACTGCGCAGGGCGATGCTATAGAGCGTGTCTCCCGCTTGCACGGTGTACTCCGGCCAATCGGTGCGTGGCGTGCACGAAGGCGGAGCGGTCGCGGCCTGGGGCGCCCGCGTCGGCAGCGGCACCAGCGTCGGTACCGGCGAAGTAGCCGGCGTAACCGCAGTCTCTTGCGTTGGACGGATTATCGTAGGAATCACTTCGGGAGTCGGTGTCTCTTCATCAGGGCCGTTTCCCACAAAAGGGACGCAGGCAGTCGCAGTGACCGCAAATCCCAGCAGCAGAAGCATAATCCGAAGGCTCGTAAGGCTTGTTCTCACTGGCGACACTCCTCCTCTAGCACACTACCTTCGCCACGGCCCGAGAGGTGCACAGACAATACGTCTCTCCGGTCTGACTTGATGGAATTGATCTACAAACCTAAGCTGCGCTGAGATCAGGGCAAGCGGGGGGTTAATACAGCACAACCAAAGGGAACGCTCTGTGGGACTGAAGGTTCAGAGAGCTACTTACTATGATGCCTGGAATGGTCGCACATTTCAAGCGATTAGCGGTATCCGGCCTGAATCTGCACTAAAGCAGGGATTGCGCCTTCGCCACAATGTGCTGGGCGGTCAAGCCATACTTCTCAAGGAGCGCGGCCGGATCCCCCGATTCAGCGTACGTATTCTCAACGCCTACGAATGCCATCGCGCACGGCGCATGCTCAGCCGCCGCCATTGCCACCACGCTGCCTAGGCCGCACTGCACGAGATGCTCTTCGGCAACCACGATCTTGCCGGTCTCGCGCGCTGCTCTCATGACCGCCTCTACGTCCAGCGGCCGCACCGTATGCATGTCCAGCACACGCGCCTCTACTCCATCCGCGGCCAAGGCGTGCGCCGCTTCTAACGCCGCAGAGACCATGATGCCGTTGGCAATGAGCGTTATATCGTTACCGCTGCGCAGTTCGTTCGCTTTGCCTAACGTGAAGTCAGGATCGTCTCCATAAACTACCGGCACGTCTGGGCGGCCCACCCGCATATAGGCCGGGCCAACGGACTCCAGCATAGCCGCCACGGCCTTGTGCGTAGAAGGCTCGTCGGCGGGTACGATCACCGTGAACGTCGGCAAGCCCAGAGCCAGAGCCACGTCTTCGATGGCCATCTGAGAAGGGCCGTCTTCACCAATGCTAATGCCGGCGTGGCTGCCTACGACCTTCACGTTGAGGTTGGGGAAGGCAACCGACATGCGCAACTGGTCGTAGCCGTTGCACATGATAAAGCAGGCAAAGCTGGCGATCACCGGCAACTTGCCGCACGCTGCCAAGCCCGCGCCGATGCCGACCAGGTTCGATTCCGCAATGCCGACGTTGATGAAGCGCTCGGGGAATTCCTGGGCAAACCACTCGGTGCGGGTTGAATTATTGACGTCGCCGTCTACCACTACGATGTCCGCGTTCGTCTTGCCGGCCTCGCGCAGCGCAGCGCCAAAAGCATCGCGGGTAGCTTTTCCCATTTTGAATTCAATGTCGGGCTTTACTGCCATCCCAGTTCCTCCAGGGCGCGCTGCTCTTCTTCCTTGGTAAGCGCCTTGCCGTGATACGCGTAGTCTGCCTCGACGAAGGAAACACCCTTGCCCTTCACCGTGTGCGCGATAATGCACGAGGGGCGTCCCTGCGTGGCCTTGGCGTGCTGTAACGCCTTGAGCACGGCTTCCATGTCGTGTCCATCAATCTCCTGCACGTCCCATTGGAACGCGCGCCATTTTTCCGTCAGTGGTGAGTAGTCCAGCACGTCGCGCACCCAGCCGGTCTGCTGGGCCTTGTTGTGGTCGACGATTGCCGTCACGTTTTCCAAGTTGTAATGGGCAGCCGTCATGGCGGCTTCCCAGATCTGCCCTTCGTCCTGCTCCCCGTCACCCAAGATGACGAACACATGATTGTCTGCATTGTCGATACGGGCGGCGAACGCATGTCCCAAGCCAATGGAGAGGCCCTGTCCCAATGAGCCGGTGCTGGCTTCTACCCCAGGCAAGCGGGACATGTTGGGATGCCCCTCAAGCGGGCTGCCAATCTGCCTGAGTGTTTCAAGCAGGTCTGTCGAGAAATACCCTGCATGCGCTAAGACCACGTAGAGCAAGGGGCTGGCATGTCCTTTGCTCATAATCAAACGATCCCGCTTTGCCCAGTGCGGTTCCGCGGGGTCATACCGCAGTACTCCGCCAAAGTAGAGCGCCGCCATGATCTCCACACCGGAAAGCGAGCTTGACGGATGCCCCGATCCCGCAATCGTCGTACACGTTATTATGTCGCGCCGCAAGACTCTTGCCTGTTCTTCGAGTTCTGCAATTGACATCTTCATCGGTTCGCCCACAGTCATTAGTATCCTTCTGCTGCCGTCTATCTACCGTTTGTCTCCCACCGATAAGAAATCCCGTCCCCAGGCTTCAGATCCACGCCTGTGTGCGGGACCCTTGCGCCGTCTGATTTGAACACACTCACACTATTGTAACGTTTACACGCCGGAGGCGCGAATGTGATCAGTGGTCTTCTCATGCACGCTCATTGCAGCTCTCGCAATTCTGTCCGATTTCGGTTCACTTTCCCATGTAGAATCGTCATGCCACACTGACGGCTTGGCAAAAGGACGGTGAGAGTTTCGGGGACGGGCTGAATTGCTGGTGCTATACTTAACGCGAGGAATCAAGCGACACGTGTAGCCTACGTCCCAATCACAGCTCCATTGGGCAATGACGGAATTAACTCCAGAAGACAGTCACGTTAAGTCTCGATCCTTCCCCACTGTGTGGCAAGCGCTGTTCTTGCTCGGCCTGCTCTTTATCCTGCAATTGGGCGCAACCGTAGTCGTTACCTTCTATCAAGCCCTGCAGGAAATGCCCATTCAAGAGTTGACCACAACGCTTGCCGTCGTGAACGTGGCCACGTTCGGCGCCGTTGCGATACTGGGCGCAGCCTGGTCTCGCGTTTCCGTGCGCCAACTCTTCTACCTGCGGGGATTTTCACCCCTTCTCCTACTGCCGATGCTTGTGATGATGCTCGGACTCATCGTCATCGTATCGGAGCTTGACAACATCCTCCAACGCTTCCTCCCCATGCCGGACTGGTTCAGGGAAATGCTGTCGGGGCTCGGTCTGGGCGAAGGCTTTGTTCTAAGCACCTTCATTGTGCTTGTCATTGTCGCTCCTCTCACCGAAGAACCGCTCTTCCGCGGCATCCTGCTCCACGGCTTCACACGCAACTACGGTACGTGGTGGGCCGTCCTGGGCACGGCGTTCTTGTTTGGCGCAATTCATCTGAATCCCTGGCAATTCGTGGGCGCCTTCTTCCTTGGCATCGTCTTCGCTTGGTGGACGCTGAAAACAAGGTCAATACTGCCGGCGACTCTCGGCCACGCACTGAATAACGGCATGGTCCTCATGACGGCTAACGTATCGAACATAGAGATCCAGGGCTTCAATGCCTGGGAAGAAGGGGTGACGGTACACCAGCCGTGGTGGTTTACGCTCACAGGAGTCGTGCTCATGGTAGTCGGTGGGGCAGCCTTGCACCGGATGTGGTCGCGCCAAGAAGACCCGCTTACCGACGCGCCCCCGCAGAGCGAGCCAGCGTGACCCGCCCGCGTGCCCTCATTTGTCTGAGGGCGCGTCGCCTTGTGACTTACAAGCTCTTCCAGAGTGCTCCAGTGCTGCCGCCAGGTGTACGGCACGCCTCCAGCCCCCCACGGCTTAGCGGCAAACCCACTAGCGCGAACGCAAGAACCACATGGCGTTGATGAGAAAGATCATCGCGAGCACGGCGTAGAAGCCTCCCGCTCCGGCCACACCGGCCCCAATAGCAAGCAGAGGGATGCCGAGACCCATCGTCGGCATCGCCACGGCGAGAAAAGTCTTCGCATCTGACTTCGATTGCTTGCGAGACTTCCCCAGTGCGGCCTGCACCCGCTTATCGATGAGCGAGTCGATACGCTCAGCCAGCGCTTCGACGACTTCATCGTCGTATTGTTCGCCCAATTCCCGCCGCGCGCTCACCGCAAGCCCAAGCTCATCCTTCAGGCCGTCAGTGTTTGTGGAGTTTGTGGAACCCTTAGGACGTGTCTTCTTTGCCATCTATGTGTCCTCTTGAGATTTATAGCTAGCGCGAGCGCCACAGCCAAATTACGTTGATAAGGAAGATCATGCCCAATACGGCGAGGAAGCCATTGGATCCGGCCACAATAGCGCCGACAATTGACAGCACAATACCAAAGCCCAGTACAGGCGTGGCTACTTTGAGAAAGGCCTCCGAGTCCGACCTTGCCCGCTTGCGCGTTCTCTCCATGGCCACCTCGACGCGCTCGTCAATGAACGTCTCGATACGCTGAGCAAGGGCTGCCGCGACGTGAGCCTCGTACTGCTCGCCCAATTCCCGACGGGCCGCCACTGCTGCCGCAAGGTCTTCCTGCACGCGGTGCGCTTCCGGGTGATCCTTGGAGCGGAACTTGCTCACCTTCGGCACGGTATTCTTACTCTCCTTGCTGGCAAATCGCCCGCGTGAGACCATGCACTCATCATACCGCAATTGACGGTATGCAACGAGACAAGCTCCTTCAGGTGACCTTTGTCACAACAACACGCCGTCGTCATGCAGCCGCCAGGCGGCATCCACCAGCGCCCACAGGCCGCCGCTTACCGCCGCGTTGCCGCCCATGACTACCGGAAAGCCGGTTTCCCAGGCAGCACTTGCAAGTTCACGGGTAAATTCGTCACGGATCTTGTGAATGAGACCCATATCGGCAGCAAAGCGATCGTGCCCGCTAACCCTGCGGTCACCATGCGCAAAGAGCACACGGGTATCGAGAAAGAGCGCATCTCCCATCTGCGCGAACGCTTGAAAGAAAGCCTGCGGCCCTACCTCTTCCACGTAGAATCCCAGCAATGAGCGCACCGGCCGCGTGCTCGTGCTCATGCCGCGTTCCTCGGAAAATACGCGGATGCGGCACGCCATATCTCGCCTGAGCAGCGGCCAGAGTTGCGCGCTGACGCGCCCGGCTAAAATGACCTCTTCCTGCGGCCGCACAAAGGTCGGCATGGCTTCACGAAGACGGCCCCTGAGCCGACTCAGTTGCCGCGCTGCCTTGTTGTCTTCCAGGTACGCACGCGTATGCGGGCCACAGAGTGGATGAAGCGCCAGCATCGCAAGATCGGTGGGCGTGTCGATGTCAAACATTGCCGCAATGGTAGGCTCCAGCGGTTCATGGAGAAGACTTGCCTCCTGAACCAATTGCCGCGCCAGGCCGTTATCGCGCTTCTGCGGCAGATCGACTGCTGTGAGCGCGCTGGCAGGGTGAAATCCGATGAAATCTGCCGAAAAGAAGTTGTTCGCTATCAGGCCGTGATCAAGACGCGCAACCGCGTCGCGCAGGGTTGCCAGTTCGGCAACGGAGAGCAACGGACTACTGCCGCCGCCAATGTAGAGCACGCGTGAAATACGGTGCCGCGCAACGATGTCCGCCAGCGTCTTGCCAAAGTGGAAGCAATTGGATTGTGCTGTTGGTTCTATGACTATCTCAGGCGCTATAGTACCGAAGGACTCAGGCTGCGAAGTCGCAACGATGATTGGTGCAAATCCCCCCGCAGCCTGCGCCTTGGCAATGAGGTCTTTGGCAATTGCAACGTGACTGGCATAGACGAGCCGCTCCAGGGCCGAGCTGCCTTGCTTGCCCGCAAAGAGTATGAGCCCTACCTCTTCAGCCATGTGCAAGTACGCCTTTCGGACCTTGCCCTTTGTCCCCACGCCTCTGACAAACCTGAACGGTACACAAAACAGCCGCCAGACGAGCGATTGCGCTTCTCATCTAGCGGCTGGACTAGTTCCCACTGCTACGGAACCCGCACGCAGGGAAATCACACCTACATGTAGCCGTATTCCATGCGGATCTCTTCGGACATCATCTCCGGCGACCAGGCCGGGTCCCAGACGATCTCCACGTCCACTTCCTCCACGCCCTCGAGGTCTTCGACTACCTGGTGGACCTGGGCAATGATGTACGGCCCCGCCGGGCAGCCGGGGAACGTGAGCGTCATCTTGATGTCCACGTTGTTGTCATCTTCCGAGGTGTTGATTTCGTAGATGAGGCCCAGATCCACAATGTTGACCCCTAGTTCAGGGTCGATAACTTCCTTCAAGCCTTCACGAATGACGTCCTCGCCAGCAATAGCCATGTATTTATCTCCTGGCTCCGATTACTATCGTGCCTCTATGCACCATGGTACCAACCGCAAGCGCGCTCTCGCAATGCTGATCGCATATGCGACCTAGTCCACCTCGCGCGCGTAGAGTTCCAGGATGCTCCCCGCGAAACCCGAAGCCTCCGGTGAGGCGAGAAAGACCAGCGCGTTGGCAAATTCGTCGAGCGTGACGGCATTCTGGTAGTCTTCAGCATCGAGGTACTCCCTCGCTTCCGCTGTAGCAATGGCGCCCGCCACGAGGCACGTGGGTACGATGCCGCGCTGCTTGTAGTCGCGGGCCACACCTTTCGTAAAGGTGATCACTGCTGCCTTGCTCGCGCCAAAGAGCGCACGACCCGGCGCGGGGTCCAAGCCGCTGCCACCTGCAATGGTGATGATGTGGCCGTGCCCCTGGTCCAACATGACAGGAAGAGCAGCACGGACGAGATTGTACGTTGTATAGAGATTGGCTTCGATCTGATGCTGAAGGTCTGCCAGGTCTGTGTCTATTACTTCTCGTTGATCGAAACCACCGGAAAGGAGTGTGGCCGCATCCAAACGACCGAATGCGGCGCAGGTCTGGTGTACTGCTTTTTCGGCTTGCTCGGGATCCGAGAGGTCAGCTTGTAAACCGAGTACCGAGGCTCCTTGGGGAATGCGGCGCAATGTCTCATCGAGTTTGCCGCGATTGCGGCTCGTGGTTGCGACGCGATAGCCTGCTTTCAGGAACGCAGAGACTACAGCTTCTCCCGTTCGCGCCGTGCCGCTGCCGATGAGGATTGTGCGCGCTTCCATCTGTTACCCTCAATTCAAATGAGAATCACTCGCCCGCCTTCGCGTAGCAAGCATCCACAATCACCATAGCGCGGTGCATGTCTTCAAGGGTCGCGAGAGGCGTACCGCCTTCACGATACGCCTGCAGCGTATCCCTGACAAAGTCCTGGTAGAGACCCGGCACCGAGTGTCCGCCGCCTTCCTCAATACCATCCTCCGTAATGATGCACGTTTGCCCGTCGCGATAGGTGATGTAGGTCTTGCCATCGCTCACGTTCCAGGCTACATCGGCGGCATCCGCGGGATACGTATACGCCACTTCCACCGTAGCAAAGGCGTCATTATCACCGTAGAAGGACACGTTTGCATACTCTTCTACCGGAATTCCCGGCGTAATGCGCCGCAGGTGTGCCGATCCCACGCGCACGTCTTGGCTGCCCGTTAACCAGGCAAAGAGGTCGGCGTAATGGATCCCAAGATTGCGCAGAGCGCCGCCACCGCACTCTTCGGGTTGCAGCATCCAGGGGCAACCGGAGTCCACATACCGCTGCACCGGGCCACCGGCGTAGCGGAAGTGCCCATGCCGAATCTGTCCCAGACGTCCGCTGTCGCGCATGGCCTTCACGGTCTGCGAAAAGGGCGCCGCGCGGTTTGTAAGCGGGATAGCAACGAATACGTCATTCTGCTTGGCTAGGGCGATCAATCGCTCGAATTGGCTGGCGTCGGTGCCGAGCGGCTTTTCGATGACAAAAGGAATGCGCCGTTCAAGCAGATTCGTTGCGATTTCAGGCTGCAATCGGTAGCGTCCGAAGGAAAAAACAAAATCGGGCTTCTCTTTCTCCAGTAGCTGCAAGTAGTCCACGTATGGCGTACAGCCGGAGTATTGTCCGGCGAACCGTTCCGCGTAGCCGGGTTGCTCATCCGAAACCGCCACCGGCGTAATGCCCAGCGCGGTGAATGCCGGCAAGTAGAGCGGTACGTGCCAGTGACTGATCTCCAAAATCGCGATACGCATGTGTCATTCTCACTCCCGGAACACTATCGTGCGAATTGTATTGAATCGGTTTGCGGGGAATCACGCGTACCTAACTGATACGTGCGCAAGGTGTGCGTCCTCGCTTTACAAGTTTCCTAGTCTGCCTCACCGTTCGCATTGTCTGCTAGCAAGTTGCGCAGCACGTACTGCAAGACGCCGCCATGGCGATAGTAGTCCACCTCAATTGGTGTATTGATGCGCGCGGTCACCGCAAACGTCTTTTCATTGCCGTCAGAATCGCGCGCGCGGACGGTGAGTGTCTTGCGCGGCGATAGGCCTTCCGCAATGCCTTCAATCGTAAATGTCTCGTGCCCGTTTAGACCCAACGACTCCGCGGTCTCGCCCTCGGCGTACTGCAGCGGCAGCACGCCCATGCCGACGAGATTGCTGCGATGGATGCGCTCATAGCTTTCGGCGATAACAGCGCGGACGCCGAGGAGCACCGGCCCCTTGGCCGCCCAGTCCCGGCTGGATCCCATGCCATAGTCCTTACCCGCAAGGATGATGAGGGGCACGCCGTCGTTCTGATACTGCACGGACGCGTCGTAGATGGTCGTTTCTGTCTCGTCCGGTAAGTGCAGTGTCCAGCCGCCTTCTCGTGACACGAGTAGATTGCGCAGCCGGACGTTCGCGAATGTACCGCGCATCATCACTTCGTGATTACCCCGACGTGAGCCGTATGAGTTGAATTCCTTGGGTTGCACGCCCTGCTCAATAAGATACTTACCCGCCGGGCTGTCCTTAGCAATGGAACCCGCGGGCGAAATGTGGTCGGTCGTCACAGAGTCACCAACAACAGCCAGCACACGGGCGTCCGATATGTTGGCAGGCGAGCCAGGTTCAGCTTCCATGTCCG
This sequence comes from Chloroflexota bacterium, assembly GCA_009839775.1. GTDB lineage: Bacteria > Chloroflexota > UBA11872 > VXOZ01 > VXOZ01 > VXOZ01. The sequence goes on from VXOZ01000203.1 coordinate 13,809, forward strand.
CAAAGAACGGCGGCTGCCGCACATAGGTTGAATCTTCATCCCACGCGAAGAGCGTCCCCTCAGGCACCGCCAGCGTTTCCCACTCGGACATGCCTTCGAAGACCTTGTCATATTGCTCGCGGAACATCTCGGCGTCCACCACCTGCGTCATGGCGTCGGCAATCTCACGCTGGCTCGGCCAAATATCGCGAAGGTAGATTGGCCGACCCGCGTCATCATGACCAATCGGGTCATTTGTGAGGTCAGTGTTGACTGTGCCAGCCAGCGCGTAAGCCACCACCAGCGGCGGCGAAGCAAGGTACGAGGCACGCACCAACGCGTGGATTCTGCCTTCGAAGTTGCGGTTGCCGCTTAGGACAGCCGCCACCGCCAGCTCATGTTCGCTGATGGTCTCTTCCAGCGGCTCCGCCAGGGGGCCACTATTGCCGATACAGGTGGTGCAGCCGTAACCCACCAAGTGAAACCCCAAGGCTTCAAGATGCGGCACCAGGTCGAGTTTCTCCAAATAGTCCATCACCACACGGGAACCGGGGGCCAAGCTCGTTTTCACCCACGGCTTGCGCCCAATTCCTGCCTTCACGGCATTTTTCGCCAAGAGGCCCGCGCCTATCATGACGGCCGGATTGGAGGTGTTCGTGCAGCTCGTGATGGCTGCGATCACTACCGCGCCTTCGCCAATCCTCGCGGGCACGCCGTCCACTGAGACCTCAATGTTCGCTGCCGGGTCCGCAATCGCGACCGAGCCGGTATCCTGCGCGGCTGCACCCACAGCAGTGCTGCCGTTCGCGGCACCGTTGCCGTTGGTCTTGGCAAACTTCTCAGGATAGGCATCGACAAAGCTCTGCCGCACGCCCTGCAGGGCGACACGGTCCTGCGGGCGCTTCGGACCGGCCAAGCTCGGCTCTACTGAGGCTAGATCAAGTTCCAAGGTATCCGTGAACAGCGGCTCCGGGTCCGCGGGGCGGTAGAACATCCCCTGTTCCTTGCAATACGCCTCAACGAGTTGGACCAAATCTTCATCGCGTCCGGTAAGGCGTAGGTAGCGCAGCGTCTCAGCGTCCACGGGAAACATGCCCACCGTGGCTCCGTATTCCGGCGCCATGTTGGAGATCGTCGCGCGATCCGGCAAGCTCAGCGACGCCATACCGGGGCCGCAGAACTCGACGAACTTGCCCACCACGCCGTGCTGCCGCAGCATCTGCGTCACCGTAAGCACGAGGTCGGTGGCGGTTGCTCCTTCCGGCAGTTGACCACGCAAACGAAAGCCGACAACTTCCGGCAAGAGCAGTGAGATAGGCTGGCCGAGCATCACGGCCTCGGCCTCGATGCCGCCCACGCCCCACGCCAGTACGCCGAGCCCGTTGATCATCGTCGTGTGCGAGTCGGTGCCCACAAGGGAATCGGGGTAAGCTACAAGCTCGCCGTTGCGCGAGTCGGCAAAAACCACTCGTCCTAGGTATTCCAAATTAACCTGGTGCACGATGCCAGTATCCGGCGGCACGATACTAAAGTTGTCAAAGGCTTTCTGCCCCCAGCGGAGAAAGGCATAACGTTCTTGGTTGCGGGCAAACTCACGCTGGGCGTTGATGGCAAAGGCGTCCGAAGTGCCATACACGTCCACCTGCACTGAGTGATCAATGATGAGATCAGCCGGCTGCAAGGGGTTGATGCGCTCAGGATCGCCGCCTAACGCGCTGATTGCTTCACGCATGGCTGCCAAGTCAACTACGGACGGCACGCCGGTAAAGTCCTGCAGAATCACCCGCGCGGGCGTGAAATTGATCTCTCGTGCCGCCGTTTGTTGCGGCGCCCAATTCGCTGCTGCTACCACATCTTCCCGCATCACCGAACGGCCATCTTCAGTGCGCAGCAGGCTCTCCAGCAGAACCTTAATGGAAAAGGGAAGCCGCGCCACGTTGCCGATTCCGGCCTTCTCAAGAGCAGCGAGGCGGTAGAGCGTGTATATGCTCCCGCTCGCAGTAAACGTAGACTTACTTTCAAAGCTATTCGCAGTACTCATCCAATTCCTCAATCCAGTACCAAGAGTTCAAACAGATAGCAGATTCTTCTAGCGCACTGACTAGAGGATACTACATTACATGCTATCCAACATACGGCGACAACCGCCTGCGCAACTCAACCACCGTTGCTGCTGGTTGAAGCGGTCTTTCCAGCAGAGTATAGTCTGCTCATAGCCAGTCATACGAGATCTCCACCAAAGACAGGGTACCAACCATGCAACTTTCGCTATCAGGACGCATCGTCGAAGCCGAGCACATCAAGACCAACTCGTCTCTCAATTTTGTCGAGTTTGCCGAGCTTGCCGCCCGCGTGGGATTCAATGCCATTTGTGTCCGCGCCACACACCTGAATAGCGCGACTCCGCTGGAACGCGTACGGGAGATGCGCGGCATATTGGAAGAGAATGGGCTTGTTGCTTCGATGGTCATGCTGGATTCGCGCGTGGCAAGTCAGGGAACGGCTCCCGATGCCGCCGCACCGCTGCGCAACATTACGCCCACGCTCGAGCGCGCTACGGCAATTGGTGCTGATATGATCCGTGTGGCAATTAAGCACGAGGAAGACATTCCTTGGGCGCAGCGCGCCGCCGATGAAGCGCGCGAGCACGGGATCCGGCTCGCCCATCAGAATCACACGAAGACTCCGTTCGAGACGGTTGCCGACTGTGTGGAGATGTTTGAGCGCATTGACCGCCCAAACCTGGGGCTCATCGCCGAACCGGCAAACTTCATGCTGTGCGGGGAAGACTATGGCGCGGAAGCCCTGAAACCCCTCGCTGCCCACATTTTCAACGTCTACGTGCAAAACCTGGACGTTTCGGACTCCGGTTCATCTACCATCGAGACCAATCGCGGCGCCGTACGCTACGAACGCCTCGTCATTGGCGATGCGGGCGGCGTCAATTTGGAGCACTTTCATGATGGGCTCAATGCGATCGGCTATGCAGGCTTCGTCACCTCAAACCAACCGGCCATCGCGGAGACTTCATCCGAGGAGTTGAGCAAACAAGTGTATGCCGCCCTGGCGCGCTTCGCTCAGTAGCAGGCACCCGCCCGGCGCTCAAAGCACAGTTGCTCTTCAACTGCAATATCTGCTTATAGGCTTTGCAACTAGAATCAGTCCGCTGGCTGCCGCCTTCGCGATGCGGAGCCGGTTGGGATTCGGATAATCCCGGTTTCTGCGCTGCTCTTGTACACACGACGCCAAGTAACGCTATACTAACGGCAACAGTTATTCGTTGCAGCAAGAAAAAGCAAGTCAGCACTTCTCGCATTGGGAGGGAACTGCCATGGCATCGACGTTGGTTCACGTGGGTGTACGCGCCAGCGACATTGACAAGACTATTCACTTTTGGCGCGACGCTCTCGGACTTGAAGTGGTAAACGAGCTCCACCACGGTTTCGACCTCAGCGACGGCTATCACAACTTTCGCGTTTTTCAGCACGAGGGACCGGACCGCCCGGCCCACGTGTCCGGCATGTTGGACTACTTGCACATTGGCGTGAAGGTTTCGGACTTGGCGGAAGCGGCCACGCGGCTCGCCGACATGGGGTACGAGATCTTCTGGGAAGGCGTAAGCGCAGGGCATGAGTATGAATATGATCCCTCCAAGCCGCCATCCGGTTCGTTCAAAGTGGAAGACCCCGACGGCATCGTCGTCGACGTGACCGCCAGCGACGATCAATGGCCGGGGGTGGAGCTTTGAGCACGCAATACCGGGTATGGCGCTTAAACACAG
>VXOZ01000137.1 GCA_009839775.1 Chloroflexota bacterium
GCTCATAGGCTTCACCATCGGCGAGCACGTGCCCGAATTCAACGTGCCGAGCGTGCTCATCCTGCTGGCGAAGATTGTCGGCTTTACCCTGGTGACGTGGATCCTCTCCAGATATGTCGTGCCGCCGCTGATTGTGATACTGCAGCGCACGATACGTGTGCCGCAGCTCTCCTTCGGCATACTTATTGGTGGGCTATTTGTAGTCGTCGGGATCTCGGAAGCCGTAGGCACGCATGGTTCGCTAGGAGCGTTGCTCTTTGGTGCCGCGCTCTCAGGACTACCCTATCAATTGCGCCGCGATATCGTGCCCGGCATGCGCAGCACCGCCGAAGGGCTCTTTGTGCCGCTCTTCTTCGCTTCGGCAGGGCTGCACCTCAGCCTCTCGTTCACCGAACTGCCAATAGGAACGATAGCGGCGCTGGTGACGATTCCGCTCTTGGGCAAGTTTGCCGGTTCCCTCATCGGCGCCTTTGTGTCCCGGTTGGAGATGCCCTTCGCCCTGGCCACGGGGCTCATGGCCAAGGGAGTGGCGGAAGTCGCCCTCCTCTTGGTGATGCTGGAGACCGGCATCATTGGGGATGATATCTTCTCGTTGCTCGTACTGATTATGTTCGCCTATATCCTCTTCGGTCCCTGGGTTATCAACTTTGCCATCGACCACGCCAGACCGAAAGAGCCAGCCACACTGCCTGAATCCTTGCCGGCTTCGCTGGCCCAATTCGCTCTGGATGATATTACCGTGGACGATTTACTTGACCGTTCGCGCGCCTATCCTAGCGCCGGACTGTCGGTCCGGCACTTCGTCGATCAATGGATTATGCCCCACCAGCAAGACTACGTAATTGTCAATAATGGCAGTCTCTCCGGCATTGTCTCATTGAGCATGTTGCGCTACTTGCCCAAGGAGAGATGGTCTGAGACGCAGTTGGATAGCGTGGTGCGCCGCACGACACCGCCGCACGCGTGGCCCGATGAGCCGGCGGAAGACGTGCTGCAACGGATGACAGAGAATGGGCTGACGATTATCCCGGTCTTGGACCGCGAGTCCGAACAGTTCCTGGGCACCGTTACCAGCCAGGACGTGCTGGATCTCATCACTCTGGAGGCTCGTGGAGAGCACTAGAAACCCCGCCTGCAGAGTCGGCTGTGTTATTAAAGCAGGTGGTCGAGGGTTTTCCGCATTTGTTCCGTTGCGTTGCAGGCTAGCTACCCTTGCTCAACAATGAGTAACCGCTTACTCTACGGAACGCAGCCAACCGTCACTTCTGCCGCAGTCGCTTGCCGGTGCCTTGGGTCATTCTCGCCCCAAGCGAATCTGCTACTATGGAGCGAGATGTGGGACAAAACGCAGCGTAAATCGATAGGATTATAGGACTCTTATGAGCGTTGTCGACGAGACTCGTATCCAAGAATCGGCGGAGTTACTCTCCTCACTTGTAGGCATTCCCAGCATGAATCCGGCCTTTATGGCCGACGGCTCCGGCGGCGAGGCTGGGATGGCCGGTTTCGTGGAATCCCAGTTGCGGGACCTCGGCATGGAGACGCAGCAACACGAAGTGCTGCCGGGCCGCCCGAACGTCTTCGGCCGGTTGCGCGTGCCCAACTCCAAGGGAATGCTGCTCTTCGAGTGCCACATGGATACGGTCGGCATCGACACGTGGGGTTCGGAGGCCCTAAAGCCGCGTGTGGAGGGCACCACGCTGCACGGGCGCGGCTCCTGCGATGCCAAAGGCTGCCTGACCGGCATGATTCTGGCGCTGCGTGAATTGATACAGCAGCCTGAGCAGCTAGCGGTAGACATCGGGCTGCTGGGTGTGGTTGATGAAGAGTACCGCTTTCGTGGTATCGAGGGCTTCATCACGCAAGGAATCCCGGTAACCGCAGCGGTGATTGGCGAACCAACCGAGCTGCGTCTGGTGACCGCCACCAAGGGCGCGGTGCGTTTCACGCTGCAGACCAAGGGCCGTCCGGCCCACAGCAGCCAGCCTCACAAGGGAAACAACGCCATTTACCAGATGGTCGAGGTCATCCAGCACCTGCGGAACACCTTGGACCCGCGCTTTGCAGCGCGCTCCCATCCGCTGGTGGGCTATCCCACCTGGGCCATCGGCATCATCCACGGCGGCCACGCCGCCAACGTGATACCGGAGACCTGCGAGATAGTCGTTGATCGGCGCATCATTCCGGGCGAAACTTCAGAGGGCGCAGTGCAAGAGTTTGAAGAAGCTATGCAGGAACTCGCTGCGACCAAGCTCGATCTGCATCCCAGCGTGGCCTCGCGCGACCTCGCGGACTGGCCGCTGGATACGGCGGCAGATGAGGAAATCGTCCAGGCCGCCATGCGCGCGCTCCAGGCACACAATCTCGCGCCCGAACCGCAGGGCGTCACCTACGGCACGGACGCCAGCAAGCTGCAAGTGAAGCAAGATGTGCCTTGCATCGTCTACGGCCCCGGCGACATCGGCTACGCCCACACCGACCACGAACGCATCGACCTCACCGAAGTCGTCCAAAGCGCCGACGTCTACGCCCAAATCGCCCGCGAGTTCAAGCCGTAGACCAATCCGTCATTCCCGCGCAAGCGGGAACCCATCTTCTGAGCCCTCTTGCCGCAAAGCTACTGCAAACGAAGTGACACCGAGCGATTCAACACGCTTGTATTGATGGTAGCGTAGGTTTGTAACCTGCGCCGCCTCTCTGCGCTGCCGCCTACACCTATCCGTCATTACGATGTTGTTGGACTATTCGGCACAGACAAAACCTCACGTCCGCTGGTTCTCGTAGAGGAGGCAGCAGGCTTGGTTGACCGCATGACTGAAGAGTTTAGTGGCCACTGCTTGCGCCAGCAAGCGGGAGGACTAGCCCCGCACTACGACTGCTGAGCGAGAACGGCGTGCGTTCGTATGGAGCATGATAGAGGGCATACCGCTCACTCGCGAGTCTGCCCGCCGGTTTGCTGGTATTCACGCGCGAGGGAGCATGCATGGTTGACCACAGTGGCCACGTCGTCACCGCGCACCAGATCACCCACTGCAGTGTCCATAGCATGCATTGCGGCGAGCGTATGCCACGGCAGTCCGCGTCCGGCTTCGAGTGACCGCTGTATCGCCTCAATCTCTTCCGGGTGGAGGTCGGACCGAATCTCACCGAGGTTGGCGGCCGCTTCCCTTCCCGCAGGCACGATGACGAATTGCTGCATGATATCCACCAGTCCCTTGAGCGCCAGATACGCCGTCTCTGCCCTCTCGGTTTGCGCGGTGATGGCGATGCCGATGTTACCATTAACCGGTACGCTCTGCGTCTTGCCCCTGGGTAACTCTGCCAGATGGTAGTGTCTGCTCTGCGGTCCCAGAGGGGGAATACTATACACCATCGCAGGTGGGATCCCAACCGGTGGAGAACCCACTGACCCGAGAAACAGATCCCCAAGCTCTCTGTGTAACGGTGGGGTGACGCGATGGGTATGGATCAGGTCAGAGAAGAACTGCAAGGCTTGGGTGGCGGCCGGTTCCTGCAAGCGGCACTGCAAGGTATCCAGGTCAACCACCTCTGCCTCGTTCTGCCAGAGGGCCCACCAGATGCCATAGGCGTGCGGCGCCAATCCCCAGCGCAGCAGCGTGCCATCATCTCTGCGCCTCGTCAGTCTTTTTGCGTTTTCAACCAAGTCGTTCCAATCCCAGGTACTGTCCACCGAAGGTACCTGCTCCAATTCAAAGTAGTCGGAGTCGTAGTAGAGCATCAGCGGTCCCGCGTCCACCGGCAAGGCGTAGAGGGCGCCTTGCTCGCTAAACTGCTCAAGCAGACTGGGAAAGTAGGCGCGGTAAGTTTCGCCGCCATCGATGTTGCTAAACTGCTCCAAGGGCAGCAACACGCCCCTCTCTCCCAACGCCACCGCACCGCCGGGCCCCACCGTAACGAGGTCTGCGTTGAGTTCGCGGATCTGAGCCGCAAACTCGTCCTTGGTTTGCCCGTCGTCCGTGGGTGCCAGGTGTCGCAAAGTGATGTTATAGCCGCTTTGCGCGGGACCGTAAGGGTTCTCTGTATCCTCCTCAAGCGCTACCAGCGCGCGATGCAGCAATTCCTCACCACTCACCCCCCATGGCAGATTGAGGCCTAGTTGATTGCTTGGGGATACCCAGGTGAGTTCCGCTTTCTTTGCAAGACCCGGCACTGAGAAAGGTAGGCGTGACATGCTGCAGCCGGCCGCGAGCACGGCTGTGCTTCCTATCAACGTTCGGCGTGAGAGCATCGTTGCGCTCCTTCCATGCTTGTGACGGAAGAATCTTGGCACTCTGGCACAGCCGTGCCCATTTCGCCTGTGAGAGCAGTTCGCCCGCCGTGCGGGGTGGATTCGGTAGCGTGTCAACGGTTCTCGTAGAGAACGGAACATGCTTGGTTGACTGCGGACGCCACCTCGTCGCCGCGCACGAGCGCCTCAACCAAGCTGTACATGGCGCGATGCAGGGCCGGTTCGTGCGGCTCTACGCGTCCGTTTTCCATTGATTGCCGTATCGCTGTGACTTCTTCCGGCTGGAGGTCAGGCCGAATTGTTCCGAATCGCTCCATATTCTCTCTTTCAGCGGGTGCGTTTACGTACGGCTGCATAGCGCGCAAGATACCCCTAAGCGCGGCGTAGGCTGCATCTGGCTTGGCGGTCTGTGCGACAATTGCAATTCCTGCGTCGGTATGGGCCGGCACACTGCGTACTTTGCCCCGCGGCAGCGCTGCTCGACGATAGTTGTTTCGCGAATAACCGAGGGGGATAAGAGTGTACATCATTGCTGGTGGCGAACCCGCCGGATCATCAATGATTCTCCATAAATCCATACTGAAGACCGCAGGAGAAACGCCGTGAGTGTGCATTAGTCCTCGGAAGAAGTCCAGCGCTTCAATGGCGGTCGGCTCCTGCAACCGGCACTGCAAGGTCAACGCGTCAGCCAGCTCCGCTTCATTCTGCCACAGAGCCCACCAGATGGGCTCTGTGTGCGTTACCAGTCCCCAGCGCGACACCGTACCGTCCTCTTCCCGCTGTGTGAGATTAAGGGCGTTTTCGACCAGGATGTCCCAATCCCAGCTAGCGTCCGGCGGTACTACGCCCATCTCTGCAAAGTAGTCTGCATCGTAGTAGAGCATCAGCGGAAACGCGTCTGCCGGCAGGGCGTAGAGCGCGCCGTTCTCTCGAAACGATTCTAGCAGGGGTGAGTAGAATTCCCGCTCGAAGTCTATATTATCTGCGCCAGCAAACTGGTCCAGGGGCAGCAGGACGCCCATTTCCCCTAATACACGCGCCTCGTCATGCCAGACGGTCACGAGGTCAGCTTCAATCTCTTCCAGCCATGTCGCCATGAACTCCGGATTGCGGAACTGCTCTGATTCGGGATCCGAGTAGCTCCCCGCATAATGTTCGAAGTATTGGAGGTCAAGACTGTACCGCCCTTGTGTGGGACCGAACGGGCTTTCCGTGTCCGCTTGGAGATCTCGCTCTACCCGTCGGAGCATATCCTCAAACGATGCAACAACCGGCCCACTACTGAGACCCGTATACGGACGAGAAACCCAGGTTAGTGGGGCAATCTTCGGAGTGCCCAAAGCTGGAAATGGAATATCCAGCCCGCCACAGCCGGCCGCGAGTACAGCGGTGCTGCCTATCAGCGCTCGGCGAGAAAGCATCGTCGCGCTCCTTCCATGCTAATGACGGACGAAACTTGGCACTTTGGCCGAGAAGTGCTCTTTCTATTTCGAAGAGCAGAGCGCCCGCCGTGCGGAGTGAAGCCAGTAGTGTGTCAGCGGTTCTCGTAGAGGACGGAGCAGGCGTGGTTGACGGCGGACGCCACGTCGTCGCCGCGCACGAGCGCTTCCACCAAGGTGTACATGGCACGATTCTGAGCCGCATCCTGAGGCTCCGTACGTCCGTTTTCCATTGAGTTCTGTACTGCCGTGACTTCCTTCGGTTGGAGGTCTGAGCGGATCTGCCCGAGCCGCGCCACTGCCTCTCTTTCGCTGGGTACGTTGACGTACGGTCGCATAGTATGCACGAGACCTCGGAGCGCCGTGTAGGCTGCCTCCGGCTTGGCGGTCTGTGCGACAATCGCGATCCCCGGGTCGGTACTGACCGGCACGCTGCGTACTTTGCCCACAGTCAATTCTACTCTGCGATAGCTGTAATGCGGCGGGCCGGGTGGGGAAGAGTTATACAGCATCGCTGGCGGCGAACCCGCTGGATCATAGATCAGTCTTGCTAGGTCTGTGCCGAGCGCCGCAGGGGAAACGCGGTGAGTATGGATGAGTCCTCGAAAGAATTCTAGAGCTTCGATGGCAGCCGGATCTTGGAGCCGACACTGCGACGTCAGTGGCTCAACCATCTCCGCTTCATTCTGCCACAGGGCCCACCAGATAAAGTGGCCGTGCGCTTCCAGCCCCCAGCGCGACACCGTACCGTCCTCCTCCCGCTGCGTCAGCCGCAGCGCGTTCTCCACTAGGACGTCCCAGTCCCAGCTACTGTTCGACGGCGCTACTCCCACTTGCGCAAAGTAGTCAACATCGAAATTGAGCATCAACGGATTCGCGCCTACTGGCAGGGCGTAGAGCGCACCGCTCGCCCGAAACGGATTGAGCACAGACTCGTAAAATTCCTTCTCAAAGTCTGAGCCATTTCCCTCGCCGAACCGGTCCAAAGGAATCAATACTCCCTGTTCTCCGAGCACGCGAGCCTGACCTGGCCACAAGGTCACGAGATCTGCGCCTAACTCTTCCAGCCACGCCGGTAGCATCTCCAACTCTGGGAAGTCCTCCCAATTCACGTAGCGCAGCGTTAGGCTGTAGCGCCCGCGCTCGGGGCTGTAAGAACTCTCACTGTTTTCAGTCAGCTTCCGCACTACCCATTGCAGCCTCTCCTGGTGGGGTGATAGACCAAGCGGAGTAGTGAAACCGGGAAGCGCTCTAGTGACCCAGGTCAACGCGGTTTCCTGAGGCGTCCCCAGCACTGTGAATGGGAATTCCAGCCCACCGCAGCCAGCCGCAAGCACCACTGTGCTTGCTAAGAATGCTCGACGCGAAAGCATGACCCTTTTCCTCGTTTTGCATCACAGATCACAGTCCAAAACTCTTTCATCTCTCTGCTCAGATATGCAAATGAAGTCACGCGAGACACACAGGGCACCTCTGTAAGAGGATGCTCCCATTAGAGGCGCCCTGTCTTGTGTCTCTATCAGATTGGCTCAGGTTCCCAAACCAATCTGCATGGCCCTACCTAGCTTCCATGAGGGCATCTCGGACCACCGCAGCTATAGAAGGAGTAATCCCAACCGCAGTGTTCTCTGGTGTAGCAATCTACGACCTCACACTTCCACCATATTACTGTCTCGGTCTTTGCACAGCCGCCAGAGCCACAGGTCCCAGGCGATTTGTGACAACCAGTCAAGCAATGATGGCTGCCTTCGCAGTGGTCTGCGCGGGCCGCGGTTGCGAGTCCGACAGTGAGCACGGCAGCGCCGGTGGTGGCGCTTACCAACCTGCCCAGGAAGCCGCGGCGGTTCATGCCGGCTTTCGCCAGGCTCTCGCTCGCTTGCGCAATCAGCGTATCCATGGATATCCCTCCACTTTTGCTACGCATTGCGTCTGAGATGCGACTCGTGCACGTAACAACGTCCAACTAGGTGTGTGGACTGCGCACTCCGTGTGCGACCGTCACGCGCTCTCAGGCTTTGGCGAACTGCCGACCGTCGCATCTTTAGCGAGCAGCTCGCCTAGCACATGCACATCATTCACCACCCCCTTTCCGGCGATGTTCCCGGCTTCATCGACGACAAAGCCGAACGGCGTCCAGCTACTGCCGTACAAATCGGCGATCTCATGTTCCTGCTGGATGACCAGCGGGCACGAGAGCTTGTATGCATCCACCATCTCGCGGTTCTGCTCTTGGCTGCCGCCGCTCACCAGCACCATCTTCACGCCTTGTTCTGCTATGTGCTCCGCCTCTCCGTTGAGGCTCTTAAAGAACTCCTTGCAGGGCGGGCAGGTGGGATGGACGAAGAGCACCAGCAGGCGCTCGCCGACCATGGTCTCCAGGTCTACGGTCCCATCGAGACCCTCGCCCTGGAAGAGCGGCGCTGTGCTCCCGACGGCGAGGCCCATCTCACGCTCTTCCCCGACTCGCAAGCGCATCTCGCCAATCTGCCGCATGAGGCCGATGACGATGAAGACGAGCAAACCCATCAGCGCCCATTGCAAGAGGTATGTTGTCAACCAGATGCCTTCCATGACTTGATCCTTCCTTTGCGTTCGGGTTCCAACTTGCCATGTTTGAAAACCTGCGCTACCGGCTTCTCTCCTGGATTCCAGCTTTCGCTGGAATGACAGTCTGTTTGTTCCCATGCGGGGGACAAGCCCCCGCGCTACTCTTGTGAAGATGGATTCCCGTTTTCACGGGAATGACGGAGTGACTCGCTTACCTAACGAGACTGTGAAAGCGTGCGCAGCCGCAGCAGTTCGGCGGCGACGAAGGCGACCGCCCAGGCGCCGGCCACGAACACCGCAGTTCCGGCCACGCCGCTTACGTCGGCAGTAAATCCGCTATCCAGGAACCAGGTGGAACCGGCCGTGGGCGCAAGGAAAACGAGTAGCGCGAGAATGGCGACCTGTTTGATGAGGGTGGCTTTGCCCAGCGATTGGCCGCCCGCGCCCAAGCAGTAGCAGTCGATGCCGCCCCGGCCCTGCGCCAAGGCAATGGTCGACGCGGCGATGAAAGCAATGACGAGGCCAATGCCCAACCACACACCCCATACCGCAGCCAGGCCGGTGATGAGCAACGTGCCACAGAGGAGTTCTAACAGAGGGATCGCAGTGCTCACCGGTTGGAGCACAGTCGCCGGTACCAAGCCAAATCCCCGCACCGCAGCCTTGAACTCAGCGAGATGCAGCAGCTTGGCGGCGGCCGCCAGCAGGAAGAGACCACCCACCAGCAGTTGCAGTAACAGCGTTACGCCATTTGCTTCCATCGGTCAGCCTCCTTGCCGTCGTAGTGACGGCTCTTGCCAGTGTCCGTGCCGCCTTCAGTTTCTTGCAGTCAAGACGTACCCCATCCCGTGTACCGTGTGAATGAGCTTGGGTTCAAAGCCGCGATCGATCTTGCGGCGCAAGAACCCGATGTACGTGTCCACAACGTTTTCGCTGCGGGCCTTCTCAAGGCCCCAGGCGTGGTCGAGCAACTCAGCGCGCGTGCATACGTTGTCAGCCCGTCGCAGCAGGTACTCCAGCAACTGGAATTCTCTGAAGGTCAGCGCCAGCGTCTGCCCCGCGCGCGTAGCGCGTTGATGCCACAAGTCGAGCGCCAGATCAGCGGTGCGCAGCAGCTCTCCGTGCTGGGGAAAGCCGCAGCAACGCCGTAGCACGGCCCGCACGTAGGCCACAAGCTCCTTCTGCCGAAATGGCGACGCCAGATAGCCGTCCGCCCCCGCCTCCAGCAAATGAACAGAATCCTCCATCCCGCCGCGCATACCGACGACCAGTACCGCCACGGCATCATCCGCATGCCGTAGTTCCTGGAGCAGCGCCAAACCGCGCGCGGGCTCCGCGCCGTAGTCGAGAATCACGAGGTCATAAGTGCCGCTCTCGGCGAACGCCTCGCAGTCACGCAGCGAAGAACAATCGACCACGAAGCCCGTATGCTGTAGCAGGTGCTTGAGCGCCTCTCCGACTGGCGCGTTATCTTCACTCAACAGGAGATGCATGGTGCCGCTCCCCGTTGCCGGTGACTGTTTCCGCAGTGCCCCGTCTATTGGCAGTCTCTCTTGGGCCGCAGTAGGTCCTCTTGGCTATATGGTAGCAGCGGATATGTTAACGAATCCTGAAATTTCACTAAGAATGTGGTATGCAGCCGGAAGGAAAGTATTGAGAAGTCTTCCGCATAGGTGTGATTAACGGAAAGTTCGGGGGCTCCGGGTGAAGAACTGTACCCGAAGCCCCTATTTGCCAATGCAAACGTGCTGGAATGCGAGAAATCGCAGCCTACGTTTCAAGCTGCGGCGGGGGAAGGAGTTGCTTGATTTGCGCCATGGCGGCGTCGACGTGTCGCTCGCCGTCCTGGAACGAAAAGCTCCCGTGACCGGGGTAGAATTGTGAGAACTCCTGCTCGGCAAAGCGCCGGACGGTGGCGATGGACTCCTCCAGCGAGCAATCCCAGATGTTCTGCAGCAGGATGCGTCCGCCAAAGAAGAGGGCGTCACCGCTGAAGAGGGCGCGGCGCGTACCATCATCCAAGAGGAATGCCAGGTGGCCCTGGCTATGGCCGTCTGCCTTCACTACCGTCACAGCGAGCGATCCCACACGGATCACGTCGCCATCTGAGGCTCCGGTCGCGGACGCCACCGGCCGCAAGCGATTTTCCAACGGATACATGCCGGTCTGCCGCGCGGCAACCAGGCTGGCGGCCTCTTCGTCGCCGCTTTCCAGCCAGCCCGCCACATCATGGGAAGCGATGATTTCAGCGCCGGATAGCTTTTGCAATTCCGCCGCGCCGCCGGAGTGATCGAGATGCAGATGCGTGACGAAGATCTTTGCAATGTCGCCGGGATCGAAACCCGCCGCTGCAATCTCCGCCCCTATTGCCGGGACATCTCTGCCCACGCCGGTATCGATCAGCGCCAGTTCCCCACCGCCGTCCAATAGATAGACGTGGCAATCCAGAGGGTCGGTGAGGCTGAAACCGTTCTGACCGCTGCCGGCGAGATGTACGGTTTCCGTGAGTTGCATTTTGCTAACAGCTTTCCCTGCGGCAACAGTTAGCGGCGGATAAGACGGAAAAGGACATAGCAAAGACCGATGACAAGCCCGCAAATCGCCGCGCCACGGGTATCAAGGAGCGTATTCACGTTCCCATTGACGCGACCGCCTACCACCATCACGCTTGCCACCTGGGCCTCCTCGATCTGCCCGCCGACGATCCATTGGGACACTGAGTAGTTCGTATCCACGCTGCCGCCCAGCACCAGCCACGTGGCCCCCTCTGTCACGCTGACCTCGTGGCCGGCAGCGATGCCGGTGAGCCCCTGTTGCAGGGAGGCGGCCTCCGCTTGCACGACCCCGGCAGCGGTATTCTGCATATCGATGTCGTCCGCGACCACGTGCCGTACGAGGCTGTTCGTGATCTGAAAACGCTCGTCCACGTCTGTAGCGTCTCCAACAGCGCTTTGCCCGCCGTTGTCTACTGCTTCTTGAGAAACGTCTTCCGAAACGTCATTGCCCACCGGCATCTGCTCCGGCCGCACCTCAGAAGACCCCATCATCGGCACCTCTTCTTCTCGCTTGAATCTCTTGTCACAACACTCCGGCCCCTTACCCCACATACCCCTCATAGTCTATGATAGCAGCCCCGTACAGAGAGCAAATGAGCGCACCTATACGGAGGCCGTACGCGCGTAATCCATGACCTGCTTGACCGGCACCCGCGCCGCCGTGGCGACCCGCAGGCAGTCCTCGTACTCAGGGCTGCGATTCACAACCGTGCCGCGCCAGTGCGCCACTTTTCTGCGCACCGAGCCCCACGGCGTTGCCACGTGCTCCACCTGCCGCTCCAGCTTGATGCGCTCGACGCGATGCAGCCGTACGCCAATGGTCGTCGTTTCGCCAAAGATCACGTCCAGCAGGGGCCCGTGGTCTGCGGCCTCTGTCAGCACACTGAGCACGTGGCCGGGCCTGCCCTTCTTCATTTGCACCGGCGTTAACGTCACGTCCAGCGCGCCGGCTGCGAGCAACTGTGCGGTTACGTGCCCATACAACTGCGGGTTCATGTCGTCGATCGTCGTTTCGATGACGGTTGCCTTGCCCTGCGTCTCCCCGGCAGACTCCTCTCCCACGATCATCCTCAGCACATTGGGGATAGCGCTATCGCGCATGCCGGCGCCGTAACCCACGCGTTCCACGTGCATGGCCGGGATCGGGCCGAACTCGTCCGCCAATTCGCTCAGCAAGAGCGCGCCAGTGGGCGTGAGCGTCTCGCCCATGTCCGGCACGGCGTAGATCGGCTTACCCTTCATCAGGTCGAGCGTCGCCGGACCCGGAATCGGCCACCAGCCGTGGCGGGTCTGAATGGGCGGGCTGCCGCCAATATTCACAGGCGAGCAGACAACGCGCTCGATGCCAAGCGCCTTGAGTCCCGCAACCACGCCGACGACGTCGAGAATAGAGTCAACCGCGCCAACTTCATGAAAGTGCACGGCTTCCGGCGCCACGCCGTGCATACGGCCCTCGACTTCCGCCAACCGGACAAAGAGCTTCCTACTCGTAGCAACAACGTCCTGATCCAAGCTGCTTGCTGTGAGCAGATGCACAATGTCGTCGAGATTTCGTTCTACCGTGTGCTCGTCAGCGTCGATGTCGATGTGTACCTGCAAGGCGCGGAGCAGACCCTTGCGCACTTCTTCCGCCCGAATCTCATAGCCGCCGAGCGGAATCTTGGCAAACGTCGCCTTAAGGTCATCCAGCGCCCACCCACCATCTACCAGGGCGCCAAGCAGCATGTCACCGGAAGCGCCGGCAAAGCAGTCGAAATAGGCAACTCTCATGGCGCTACCTGCGTGTCACTGCTTTCCGCCATGCGGCAAATCAAACCGGCCATGTAGCCTGCGCCGAATCCGTTGTCAATGTTGACCACAGCCAGTCCGGCGGCACAGCTATTGAGCATGGTGAGGAGAGGCGTCAGACCGCCCAAGGAGGCGCCGTAACCGACGCTCGTCGGCACGGCTATAACGGGGCGATCAATGAGGCCGGCAAGCACGCTCGGCAGCGCGCCCTCCATGCCGGCCACTGCGACCACGGCACGCGCCTGCTGCACTGTTTCCAGATTCAGCAAAAGTCGGTGCAGGCCAGCCACGCCCACATCCGTCAGACGATCCACGCGGCAGCCCATAAGTTCCGCCGTTAAGCTGGCTTCTGCCGCTACCGGCAAGTCGGCTGTACCTGCCGCGACTACGGCAACCCGTGCTTGAGCAAGGCGGCGTGTCTCACAGCGGACCACGATGGCGCGGGCGTCTTCATAGTACTCGGCAGCCGGGATGCGTGCTTGCACTGCCGCATAGAGTTCCGGTGTCGCCCGCGTAGCCAGGACTGTCTGATCATGGGACAGTAGCTCCTCGGCAATGGCGGTGACCTGTGCCGCGGTCTTCCCGGGACAAAAGATCACCTCCGGGAAGCCGACCCGCAATTGACGCTGCGCGTCAACCTTGGCAAAGCCGAGGTCCTCGTAGGGAGCCAAGCGTATGCGGCGCACGACCTGCTCGATGTCTATCGAGCCGCGCTGCAATTCCGCTAACAGCTCGCGCAGTGTGTTCGTGTCCATTGTGTCCGATTAGTCTCCGAACTTTATGATCCCTAATGCAAGCACAGGCAGGGTAATCTCTGCACCGTCCAACACAACGACCATTGTAGCGCAGGCGGTCTTGTTGCAGAGAAGGAAAACGTCAGAGCGGTGCTTGCGCAGGCGAGCAAAGGAAACCAGCGAGAGAATCTCGCTATCGGGGGCCAAGTCGCGACCGCACGTTCCTCGCCTCACACCTCGCCTACACACATCCGCAAATCACAGTATATTGGGGTCAGGCGCGGCTAGAGGAACGGGAATGCCGCCGCACCGGCGTAGACGGCGGTCTTGCCAAGCTCGTCTTCGATGCGCAGCAGGCGGTTGTATTTGGCGACGCGGTCGGAGCGGCAGGGCGCGCCGGTCTTGATTTGGCCCACGCCAGTAGCCACGGCAATGTCGGCGATGGTTGTGTCTTCGGTTTCCCCTGAGCGGTGCGAAATCACCGCGCCCCAGCCGGCTTGCCGTGCCATGGCTACGGCATCGAGCGTTTCGGTAAGCGTGCCAATTTGATTTGGCTTGATGAGTATGGCATTCGCGGCCTTCCGCTCGATCGCCTCTCCCAGCCGCTGAGTGTTAGTGACAAGCAAGTCATCGCCCACCAGTTGCACGTTACTGCCAAGCCTTGCCTGCAAGCCGATCCAGCCATCCCAGTCGTCCTCCGCCAACCCGTCTTCAAGGCTGATTATCGGATACTTATCTGCCCACTCCGACCAAAATGCTACCAATTCCTCACTTGATAAGTTGCGCCCTTCGCGCGCCAACACGTAGGCCTCATCCTCATACAGCTCGGTGGTCGCCGGATCGAGACCGATGTAGATGTCCTCGCCGGGACGAAAGCCGGCCTTTTCAATGGCAGCGAGGATTGTCTCGATAGCCGCGACGTTTGTGGGCAGCGACGGAGCAAAGCCGCCTTCGTCCCCCACCGTCGTGCTCAGGGACTCTGCTTCAAGCAGTTCATGCAGGGCGTGATAGATCTCGGCTCCCCACCGCAAGCCCTCCCGAAAGGTCGGCGCGGCAACCGGCAGAATCATGAACTCCTGAAAATCCGTGGAATTGGCAGCGTGCTTGCCGCCGTTGAGGATATTCATCATAGGCACAGGCAGTGTGTCGGCAAATGCGCCGCCAAGGTAGCGGTAGAGCGGCAAACCCACGCACGCCGCCGCAGCTTTGGCAACTGCCAACGAGACCGCGAGCAAAGCGTTGGCGCCAAGACTGCTCTTCGTCGGCGTAGCATCCAACGCAAGCAAAGACTGATCGATAGCCGCTTGCTCCAGCGCATCCTGACCGACTAGAACATCAGCGATAGCGCCGTTTACGTGGCTGACGGCTTGGAGCACGCCTTTGCCACCATAGCGCGCTTTGTCGCCGTCCCGCAATTCCACCGCCTCGTGCATGCCGGTTGACGCGCCCGACGGCACGCCGGCCCAGCCCACAGCGCCGCACGCTAATCGGACTTCGGCTTCGATCGTCGGATTGCCGCGCGAATCAAGAATCTCACGCCCATGTATCTCGCTGATTGTGCTTTCGCTCACAGATAGCTCCCTCCAACCACAACTCAAGCCAAGGTAGATTGCAAACGCGCTGCGCGTATGGTATTTGCAATGAGCATCGCATTCGTCACCGGACCTACACCTCCCGGGACCGGCGTAATGGCACCGGCCACTTCGCTCACGGCATCATATTGCACATCCCCAACCAGCCCGTCGGGAGTTACGTTGATGCCAATGTCCACGACTACCGCGCCCGGTTTCACCATATCCGGAGTGACAAAGTTTGCCTTGCCCATAGCCACAAGCAGGATGTCAGCTTGCCTGGTATGGCCGGCGAGGTCAACCGTCTTACTGTGCGTGACCGTTACCGTAGCATCGTGGGCAATCAGTAGCGCAGCCAAGGGTCGCCCCGCCACGCTGCTGCGGCCGATGAGGACGGCATGCTTGCCACGCACCGGAATCTCATAGTGCCGCAGAAGATGAATGACACCAAAAGGCGTGTTCGGCACAAACGCATCCATGCCCAGGCTCGCGCCACCGAGAAATACGCGCCCGGCATTCAACGGATGCAAGCCATCGATGTCCTTCCGCGGATCCAAGGTCATGGCGATCAATTCTTGATCCCAGTCATCTGGTAGCGGCCAACTGAGCATTATCCCCGTGATGCGCGGATCGGCGTTGAGACTGCAAATCTTGCCGATGAATTGCTCCCGGTCGGTTGCCGATAGGACGTGCTCTTGGAACTCCATACCGGCACGGCGACAGAGCTTTTCAATTTGGCGTATGTAGCTTTCCGATGCCTTATTTTCGCCTGCTCGCACAACCGCTAACGTCAGGGGATGACCCAAACGATTCTGGATGTCTTTGAGCTCGTCCCGATGTCTCCAACTCAGCACTCGGGCGATACGATTGCCGTCAAGTACCAGTGCCATTTCAATCCAACCCCTTCCGTGTTTCTCCGTACCTGTCCCCTCCGATTCAAGGAACACAACAAGTACGGCCAGATACCATGTCACTCAGCCCGGTGGGATCATTTTCAACCAACAGTCGCCGACCCCATGCTACCGAGTAAGCGACAGGGCCTCCTCACGTATTCTTGACACCCTTTCATAGGCCACAAGACGATCGCGCATCGCCGCGACCACATTGGCGTCCTTGAGAAAAC
Organism: Chloroflexota bacterium; assembly: GCA_009839775.1. Lineage (GTDB taxonomy): Bacteria > Chloroflexota > UBA11872 > VXOZ01 > VXOZ01 > VXOZ01. Next base: position 16,007 of record VXOZ01000137.1, read on the forward strand.
TCAGGCTAGACTCGATCGTAACGACTGTCCCCCGTAGCGCAGCGTCCGTCAAGAGCACTGCCATCACAGCGTCTGAGACAAGGTTTGTGTTGCCGTGCTTGGTAAGCCACATGGCATGCTCGCTGACGTCAGTACACGCGTCGGCAATTTCGAAAAGTACCTCCGTGGCTGCAACTGAAGCCCGCTGAATGTGGCTGGATCGCGCCGCGCGCTGTGCTGCGGTGTCGCGCGGCATGCCAAAACCTAACCCTACGGCCCCATACGCATCGATGTCCTTCTGCACCAATTCCTCAAGGGTCTCCATGGTTTGGCTCACTTTCGCGAGCCGTTCGGCAACTTCGTGAGCCACCGCGGCATACTTCTTCGATCCCTGCGTGAAATTGGCGACCATGGCAGCCAGACCCGCGGCAAGAGCCCCAACCAGCGCCGCCACGCTGCCGCCGCCAGGCGTCGGTTCGCGGGCAGAGAGCGCATCCAAGTACGCGTGAATGCTTTGTTCGGTAATCACCACACGCTCTTCTTTCACTTCACTCACTATCCGTCACTCCACCAGAGGCACGGGATCACCCCTGCAATCCGCACTCTGTCACCCTCGATGTGCACGCGACCTTCGGCAAACCATTGCACGACCTGCGGCAACAGCCGATGTTCTTGCGCCAAGATGCGGTTCGCAAGGGTGTCAACGGTATCATCCGCCAGCACGGGCACCGCAGCCTGCGCCACGATTGGACCAGCGTCCACATCAGCGGTGGCAATGTGCACAGTACACCCGGCAATCTTCACACCGGCCTCCAGGGCATCCTGCTGCGGCTTGGGATTCATCCCGCCCGCAAAGGCCGGCAGCAACGACGGGTGAATGTTGATGATCCGATTCGGATAGGTCTCTACCCACGCCGGCGAAAGAATACGATCAAAGCCGCCAAGGACGATCAGTTCTGCGTCATGTTCCTGTGCGCAAGCCAACATGGCCTCATGCTGCGTCTCGCGGGACTCATAGTCGCGCCGCACAAAGACATAGGTGGCAATACCGGCCGCGCGCGCCCTCTGGATGCCCGGTGCGTGCTTGTGATTGCAAATGACGACGGCAATCTCGGCATCGAGGCGCCCTTCAGCGATCGCGTCGATGAGCGCCTGCAAGTTACTGCCTCGTCCCGATATGAGCACTGCCACACGCAAGGCGGACTCCGCGTTCAATTTCGACCTACAGCCTCTCTACTGCTAAACGTCACCGCGCAATGGCCACACGCGGATCACCTGTGTACTCCTCAACGCTGCCAATGCGCCGCAGCGACGGTTCGAGACGCAGCGCTTCCGCCGCCTCGTCCTCGCCGCAGATCACCACGTAGCCGACGCCCATATTGAAGACACGGCACATCTCAGCGAACTCCACTCCCCCGCGCTCCTGACTGAGCGGAAAGATCGGCGGCACCGGCCACGACTCCCACTGTAGGCTTACCTGGGTACCTTG
>VXOZ01000093.1:0-7798 GCA_009839775.1 Chloroflexota bacterium
CCTCACCGGCGGCCTCCGCCAGCGCGGGCACGCGCGCCTGCACGAGCGCCGAGTTCTTGATGTCGTGATACGTCGACATGGCGCCAATCGCCAGGCTGCCGTCGTCAGCCTCGCTGATAAAACGCAGATCGGCAATCCTGCCAAGGTCTATCAGGCACTGCGGCGTGCTGAGCCGCAGCTTCATGATGGGCAGCAGACTATGGCCGCCCGCCAGCAGTTTCGCGTCCTCCCCGTGCTGCCTTAGCAGCCGCAGGGCGTCGGCAACGGACGTCGGTGCGTAGTAGTCAAACGCTTGCGGGATCATGAGCGGCCTCCTCTCCGTCTACGGCCATGTGTTTGCAATACCCGCCAGATGCGTTCCGCGGTCATGGGTATGTCCACGTGAGTTACGCCGAGGTGCGAGAGCGCGTCGATGACCGCGTTGGCCACGGTCGGCGTAGCAGAAATGGTCGCCATCTCGCCGATGCCCTTCGCGCCCAGCGGGTTGACCGGGCTTGGCGTCACCGTGCGGTCAAGCTCAAACATGGGGAATTCCTGGGCGAATGGCATGGCGTAGTCCATGAGCGAACCGGACACAAGCTGGCCCTCGTCGTCCCAGACCGCCTGCTCCAGCAGCGCCTGGCCGATGCCTTGCGCCAGACCGCCGTGGATCTGTCCTTCCACGAGGGTGGGGTTGATAACGGTACCGCAGTCGTCAACAGAAACATAGCGTTTCAAAGAGACCTCGCCGGTATCCTGGTCAATTTCTATCACGGCAATGTGCGCACTGAAGGGGAACGTAAGCCCCGGCGGCTCCCAGAAAGAAACCGCTTCCAAACCGGGTTGCTCGTCTTCCGGCAGCAACTGGCCGTCGTAGGCCTCAGAGCCTACCTCGGCCCAGGTCACATACTGGTCCGGCATGTCCTGCACGGAGAACAAGCCGTACTCAAGCGTGACGAGTTGCGGGTCCAGCGTATCCTCGATCTTGTTTTCCAGGAGCGCCGTGGCGATGCGCTTGGCCTTATCCTTGATTTGTTCGTTGGCCTTGAGGATTGCCGTTCCGCCAACCACCAGCGTGCGGCTGCCAAAGGTGCCGACGCCGCGAGCGACGATGCTTGTGTCGCCGTGAATGATTTCCACGTCCTCGAAAGGCACGCCAAGGTCGTCGGCGACGATCTGCGCGAACGACGTCTCCTCACCCTGGCCGTGGGGCGATGCTCCGGTGAGGACCGTCACCTTGCCCATGGGATCGACACGCACGGTAGCGCTTTCGAAACCGCCCAGACCGCCCATGGCGGCAGCGGGACCGAACCCGCAGACCTCGGTGGTCACGGTCACGCCAATGCCCATGAGCTTTCCGTCCTTGCGCGCGGCTTTTTGCTCGGCGCGCAGGTCGTCGTATCCCGCGATATCCAGCGCTTTGTCCAGCGCCGCGTTGTAGTCGGCGGAATCGTAGATCATGCCGGTGGGCGTTTCGTAGGGGAAGGCGTCATCCGGGATGAAATTCTTGCGCCGTACGGCTACCGGGTCTTTACCCGTGGCATCGGCGATCAAGTCCATCACCCGTTCGATGATGTACGCCGCTTCCGGCCGCCCGGCACCGCGATAGGCGTCATACGGAATCTTATTGGTAAAGACGCCGATGGTGGTCCAGCCGATGTCGCGAATGCCGTAGACGCCCGGCGACAAAGAAGGCGTTAGCGTGGGAATAACATGGGAAATGACCTGAGCGTAGGCGCCCAAGTCGGCATAAATCTTCAGCTTCATGCCGAGCAGGGTGCCGTCCTTCTTATAGGCGGCTTCCACGTACTGCGCCTGCCCCCGGCCGTGGCTCGTGGCAACGAAGTGCTCCGTGCGGTCTTCCGCCCACTTCACCGGCCGGCCGATATGCTCCGCCAAAGCGATGGCGATGATGGACTCGGAGTACGTATTGATCTTGCACCCAAAGCCGCCGCCCACGTCAATTGCAATCACGCGCAGCTTGTTTTCCGGCATGCCCAGCATCTTGGCCGCGACCATGCGCTCGATATGGGGGTTCTGCGTGGTCACCCACAGGGTGGCGTTACCGGTACTGCGTTCGTACTCGGCCACGGCAGCCCGCGGCTCCATGGGATTGGGAATGAGGCGGGGCTGTTCCATGCGCGCTTCCACCACACCGTCGGCCTCGGCAAAGGCGCGGTCGGGATCGCCCGCCTGGTCGCTGGCTTCGTAGCACAGGTTGGAGCCCATTTCCTCGAAGATAACGGGCGCATCGGCGTCTACCGCTGACTCCATGTCTGTCACGACCGGGAGCGGCTCGTAGTCAACCTCGATGAGATCGAGCGCGTCCCGCGCAGCCGCCCGCGACGAGGCAGCCACGGCAGCAATCGGCTCGCCAACGTAGTTGGCTTTCGTCGCCGCCATCGGCCAGCGCTCCGGGTACTGCATGCCCTCCAAGATGGCAAACAATGGGAATGGTTCCGCGCAGCGGTCGTTGATTTCCGCGCCGGTCATCACACCCAAGACTTCGGGGTGCGCCGCAGCCGCCGACGTATCAATGCTGTTTATGCGCGCGTGTGCATACGGACTGCGCAGCACCGCAAAGAACGCCATGCCCGGCAGGATGACGTCATCGGTGTACTTGCCCTCGCCGGTAATGAGACGAGGGTCCTCCTTGCGCTTCACGCGCGAACCGATCAATTTCGATACCTGGCCCGCGATCATCGCCTCGCTCCTTTACTTACGCGCTTCGCCTCCGCCACTGCTGCCAGGACTGCTCTGCATGTGGGCCGTCTGGATGTGTTTCACTCGGAGTTTCTGCAATCCTGGTAAGGCAAGAGGCCTCGATTGTAACTATAGGACTGCCTGCCGGCGCTACGGTGTGCATGGCTTTCGGGTATGCAGTTCCCACATAGCGAACGTGCGTTCTGCACCTGCGCCGCATTGCGCTGCAAGCGCTCTTGCGCTTATTCCTGCATCCGCTGCGCGGCAAACTGGGCCGCCTTCACGATGTTCTGATAGCCGGTACAGCGGCAGATGTTACCGGCCAGCGAGTGGCGGATTTCATCTTCACTGGGATCGGGCTGTTCGTCCAAAACCTGGTGCAGGGTCATGATGATGCCCGGCGTGCAGAAGCCGCACTGCAACCCGTGCTCTTCCCAGAAACCCTCCTGCACCGGGTGCAGTTCGCCATCTTGGGCCAGGCCCTCAATTGTTGTCACCTCGCTGCCGTCCGCTTGCACGGCCAGCACCGTGCAACTCTTGACCGCGGCCCCATCCACGACCACCGTGCACGCGCCGCATTGACTGGTATCGCACCCCACGTGCGTGCCGGTGAGACCCAGCTCGTCACGCAGGTAGTGCACGAGCAACGTGCGTGGCTCGACACTGCTCGTATGGCGTGTGCCGTTTACGGTAACTGAGATTTCGTTGGGCATACGTCTATCCCCCTATGCAAAGCGTATCTGCATGCGCCGACTTCGTCGAAAACGTCGACATAGTTAAAGACGCCAAATGCTTGGTCTAGTATACCAAGTGCATTTCAATTGCACACGTGTCAAACTGCGGTTCGGCGGCAAACGTGGTGTGCGGGCTGAATACTCGGATGTAGAGGGTGCGTAGCAATACGTGCGCGAGGAAGATGTCAGTTTACATGCGTACAACACCGCCGCCCGTTAAATCGGTTCTGTATAGGACCAAGCCCCAGGCGAATAGCCGCACTTCCTCTCAGAAAAGTGGGTGGTACGACCACCTAAACGCTGTACACGATGCTATTTGGCCGCTGCGACAATCTGCTCGCAGAGGGCGATGTCGGCGACGCCTTCCGCCGCGTCTGGAGCGGGCGTAATACCCTGTCGGACACAGCGGAGAAAGTAACGGATTTCCTCGGTGAAGGATTCCCGCGCGGGCACGTCGAGGCGCGTCGAACCGGTCGGCGTTTGTAGGGTGAGGGTGGACGGTTGGCGGAAGAGCAGCGGCGGCGCGTGCACGATCTCGATGCGCCCGGCGGTGCCGTAGATGGTGGCTGCCTGGTCCCAGGGTGCATTGGTGTACGACAAGCTCCCGACTTCAAGTACAGTCTCGTGCACACCATAGTCGAGTATGGCCAACCGGGGCGGCCCCAACGAGGCATAACGCACGCCTGCCGGATCGCCCAGCAGGTGACGCATGAGGTTGAGGTCGTGCACCCAGACTTCGATCCACTCAGTCAGAGCGCGTTCAATAGACTCTGGCGGGGAGGGAGACGCGGTAAAGGCTGCCGGGAGTTTAGCCGGTTGCAGATCAATGGGCAAGGAATGAAGCGCCGCCGCGCCCATTTGCCAATTGCCGCCAAAGTCGCGGAATTGGGCAAAGCGTATGTCGCCGATGCTACCCTTTGCAAGCAGCTCTTTGGCGAGCTGCACGGCGGGATCGAATTGGCGCATGTAGCCCACCATGACCGGTGTGCCGGTGCTTATGCTGGCCGCGTGTATTCGCTCCGCGTCTGCCCGCGAGCCTGCCAACGGCTTTTCGGTGAATACGGGAACACCGGCTTCGAGGAAAGGGATGACGGTGGCTGCGTGGTGCTCCTTTAGCGTCACGACTACGGCGCAGTCGAGCAGTTCCGCATGCTCGGCGAGCTCTTCCGCGCTACCGAGAATACGTGGTATCCCGTACGCAGCCGCCAACGCTTCCGCACGGGGGCGGTCCAACTCCGCAACCGCGACCAGTTCTACGTCCGCAATCTGCAGCAGCGACGGTAGATGCGTTATCTGCGTCATGCCCCCAGCGCCCACTAGACCAACGCGCATGTTCTTTTCCTTAGCTGATGACTATCTCCCGCTTTAAGAAGAGGGACCGCCAATACGCGTTATGCTGTTCCCTCCTCAGCACAATGCTACACCATGAGCGGGCATGATAGGCCGGACCGCAAGCAATAGTCCGATCGCGCTGGCCACTTCCAGAAATGCAACTTCCAGGGTCAATTGCTTGCCCGGAAAGCGTCAATTCCCTCTAGCAATCGGTCTATGTCCGTGTGGTTGTTGAAAATATGCGGGTCGACGCGAAAGAGATTGCGGAGGATGTACGTGTCTACACCGCGCGCGGTGAGGAAAGCCTGCAATGCCTCCGCCTCGTCGATTTCGGCAGCTATCACGCCGCCGCGCCGCGAGGGATCCAGCGACGTGCGCACGGTAATCCCGCGGTCCTGCAAGCCCTCGATGCAATAGCCGGTGAGGTCAAGCACGTGCGCTTCCACGGCCGCCATGCCGGTCTCAAGCAGGATTTCAATCCCCGGCAAGCATGCGGCAACGCCCATCAGGTTCGGCATCCCAAGCTGGAAACGCTCGGCGTTGGGCAGCAGGCGCAGTTGCTCCATGTCTGTGCGGGTTGTGCTTACCCAACCGGCCGTCGGCGGTTGCCGTTCGAGGTGACGCTTGGCCACGTAGAGATAGCCCACGCCGGCTGTGCCCAGCAGCCACTTCATAGCAGTGGTGGCGAAGAAGTCAACGCCGGTGGCGTGCAAGTCGATGTTGAGCGCGCCTGCCGACTGCGCGCCGTCTACGAGGAGCAACGCGCCGTGAGCATGGACGATTTCAGCCAGTGCGGTGAGATCGTGCCGGAAGCCCTGCGCGGGCGTGACGTGCGAGACGCTTACAGCGACGGTATTGTCATCTATGGCGCGCTCCATGTCCTCCAGATGGATCAACCCCTCGCGTGGCTCGACGAAACGGCGTTCCAGCCTGTCCCGCGGCGGCAGCATCCAAGGATAGACACTGGAGGGATAGGGAAAGCCGTCAAACACCACGTTGCCGCCGGGTTTGGGCGCAACCAAGCTCACGGCGAGGCTCGATCCTGCCGAGGTGCTGTCGTTCACGACGATCTCTTCTGCATCAGCGCCCATGAGTGCCGCAAGGCGTTCCCGCAGCGCGCGGGTCTCATCCATAAAACTGGGATAGAGGTCGCCGGTGCGATGGGCGAGCGCGGCGAGATGGTGCTCCACTGCCGTCAGCATAGGCGCGGAAGCCGGCGCCATGCCGCCGCTGAAGAGATAGGCGCGCTCTTGCAGTATGGGAAAGAGGTCCCGAACCTCAGACGGTGTCATGGCATGCTCCTCATCCGTAGTAGGTGAGACCTCTTTGTACTCTCTTGAGCGGCCAAGCGGGGGACAAGCCGCCGCGGTACCTAGTCTGTCATCCTGCGCTATACAGTCCTATATTGCCACGAAAATAGCGTAACCAAGCCGTTCGTCCTGAGCATCGTCGAAGGGTGAACAGCGGAAGCGATTAACTGGTTTTGACACTCCTCCCTCCGTTCATGCTTCGACAGGGGCTTCGCGCAGCCCTCAGCACGAACGGAAGGAGGGTCCATCTTCTGATTTCCCTGTGCAGCCTGAGTGAGGCAAAGGTGACTCCCAAGAACAATCGCCCCGGCACGAGGCGCGAAAACTATCCTCGCCTACGTCCTAGTCGGTCGCCGCCTCGGCAGGCGCCGGGAATACGATCCCCGCTTCCTGCACTTCTTGGTAAGGCAGCAGCCACACCAAAGACTCGTCATGCAGGTCTACCACCTGGATGCGGTTTCCCCACGGATCGCTAAAGTCGCAGCGAATGTAGTCGTTGGACATGACGTCGAGCTTGTACTTGGTGCGCAGCTTGTCGCGCACGCTCGCGAGTTGCTCCTCGTCCCGTACCATGATGCCGAAGTGGCGCGAGCGCTCCGGCTGTAACTCATCAACCTCGAAGATTGCGAGAAACTGGTGGTTCCCCAGCTGACACCACGCCGCGCCTTCTCCACCGCGCAGCATCTCGAGATTGAACACGTCCTCGTAAAAGGCCACTGCCTTCTCGACATCGTCTACCTCGATGCCAACGTGATTTACGCCGTAAACCTGAACGTCCATTTGCGATTACTCCCAAAAAGCGAAATATGCGGACTAACCTTAATTCCACTATATACCAGCGCGCAGCGCAGCAGCCTCATGTGTGCTGGGATGGAAGAGGGTCAGGCATCAGATTCTGGGACCGCTGCCAAAGATCAAGCGCCGACTAAAGCAGTTGCTCCAGCGCGTCAGCCTGCGACCGGACGGTGTCTGCGTCGTCACCGCGCAACGTGATGTGACCGAGCTTGCGGCCGGGGCGCGGTTCTTTGGCGTAGAGGTGCAGATGGGTGTTGCCGGCCTCTAAAACAGCGGTGCTTTCGGGTATCGTGCCGATGAGATTGAGCATTACCGCGTGGCCGCGCGGTGCGGTCGAACCCAAGGGAAGGCCGAGCACGGCGCGCAGGTGATTCTCGAATTGGCTGGTTTCGGCACCCTCGATGGTCCAATGGCCGGAATTGTGGACGCGGGGGGCCATCTCGTTGGCGAGCAGCCGGCCGTCTTGCTGGAAGAATTCGATTGCCAGCACGCCCACGTAGTCCAGCGCCTCCAGCACGCGCTTGCCGTATGCCTCCGCTTGCGCCTGCAGTTCAGGCGAGGTTGCTGGCGCTGGCGCATTAGACCGGCGCAGGATGCCCCTGTAGTGGTAGTTCTCAACCAGGGGGTAGAACGCCGTTTCGCCGTCTCGCCCCCGCACGGAGAGCAACGAAACCTCGCGGTCGAAGGGCACAAATGACTCTAGAATCAGCGGCTGTCCTTGCAGCGTATTCCAGGCGGCCTGGACGTCCGTCGCCTGCTGGATGATGCGCTGGCCTTTGCCGTCATAGCCCAGACGCCGGGTCTTGACCACGGCCAGCGTGCCGAGCGCCTCCAAAGCGGCATCGAGGGATGCGCGAGAGTCTATCGCGCTGAATTTTGGCGTGGGAATATCAAGCTCTTGAAAGAACGTCTTCTCCGTCAGGCGGTCCTGGGAGACTTCAAGCG
>VXOZ01000093.1:7808-14903 GCA_009839775.1 Chloroflexota bacterium
TGACTGAGAGCGGCGGCTTCACGGCCGGCGGCCCGACCGGCACGCGTGCCGCGAGAAACCGCGCCGCGTCTACCGGCACGTTCTCAAACTCGTAGGTGATAAGCGAGAGGTCTTCAGCGAAGCGGGCGAGTGCCTCACGGTCGTCGAAACTCTTGCCTACGACGAGCTCGGCCATTGCGCCGGCCGGCGCATCGTCGTAGGTATCGAATATGCGGAACCGCAGACCCAGTGGATACCCCGCCAGGGCCAGCATGCGGCCGAGTTGTCCGCCGCCCAATATGCCTACAGTCATTCCGATTCTCTCGGATCGGGGTGAGCGAGCACGTCGCCGGTCTGCTGCTTGCGATATCTTTCATAAGCCGAACGGAACTGCGGGTGCTTGCCGCCAAGAATCGCAGCAGCCAGCAGCGCCGCGTTGACCGCTCCGGCGCGGCCGATCGCCAGTGTGCCCACCGGCACGCCCGCGGGCATCTGCACGATGGAGAGAAGCGAATCCATGCCATTGAGCGCCCGCGACTGCACCGGCACGCCGAGCACGGGCAAGCTCGTCTTGGCCGCCGTCATGCCCGGCAGGTGCGCCGCGCCTCCCGCACCGGCGATGATGACCTCAATGCCCCGCTCCACCGCCGTCTCGGCATAGTCGAACATCTGATCGGGAGTCCGATGCGCGGAGACGACACGCACCTCATGCGGCACACCCAATTGCTCCAGCGTCTCCACCGCGTGGCGCATCGTCTCCCAATCCGACTTGGAACCCATGATTATGCCGATTAGAGGCTGCTTAGGGGATTCAACCTTGTCCACGTATTTTCCTTCTAAACTTCATGACCAATCTGATACGGTATTTTTATTTCCATTATTGGGCAACTCGGTCGTGCCAATCCAACACGCTGCGATAGTCGAGGAATGTACACAGCTCATACAATCCGCTGGCTTGGAATGTGGGACGGCTCAACTGACGGGCAAACAGATCACGCCGCGCGGTGTTTGATACCACACTGAACCGGGGCAAAAGACTTGGCACCGTTAGATGGATGTCATTAAAACGCAAGAGACCGGAATAGATAGGCGTTGAGTGCTCCACCTCAAAGAGCGCTTGCAACACGTTTGCGCCTTTATTGATCCAAATCACATCCACTTCGGCCAAGGTGTTGGCTACTGGATCGTAGCCAAGAGGAAGGCTTTCTCGGCACTCAAACGGTATGGTCATCGACCAATCTATTCTTGGACGGTCGCTCTGTGGGATCCAAATATCGAATCCTCTGGCTTTGCCAATCGCGCCGAGCAGCGCTTGAACCTGTGAATGTGACAGATCCGGCTGCGAACGCAGCCTACTTACATCGGTAAGGTCCTGCAATATATGCCAGCCCAACTGACCAGCAACGTTGAATCTGCCTGCTCCGGCTATGTATAGTTCTGCGCCACTCTCCTCGAGATAAACTTGTACTTTGTACTGACCGTCTCGAGCCGGTGCAATCGCACTAAACACATCCTCATATTCGGCAAAGGGCACGAAGAGCGGTTCAGCCTGATCGTCCCACAGAAAGCAGATCACTGCACGATGACCTGCTAACTCCCGCAGGTCTTCCTCTCTTAACCCGTAGAATGTCTTCTTGTCCCCGTGGCGCTTTGAGTAACGAACATAGACGCGTGCTGCATCGTCGCCAACCGTGAATAGAGATTGGCTGCGATGCAGTCTTTCTAGTGAGCCAAACCGCGCAGTCAACTCTTGCAAGAAAGCTTTCTTGATCGAGTTTGCCATCGCCAAAGCCGTTTGCATACGCCAACACAGCTACACCTTCTCATTTTAGCGAATTTCTTTACAGGCCATACCGCACCGAGCTCGAATGTGAGTGTAGTCCCATGTTCAATCCTCGCCAGAGTGCATGACTACCCGCAGCACTTGGCGTGCGTCTGCCAAGCGTGTAAAGTAGGTAAGTGGCACGCTATCCAACCCTTGGTTGGGCGCGACGAGGAGCGTGCCTTTATTTTCGTACTGAAACAGAGGATACCAGGCGATAGGCCGGTAGACGACGCAGGAGATTGACGGGCGCATGGCCAGAAAACATGAACAGTTACACGCAGACAGGCGCGAGGCCCTGGGTAAGAAAGTAAAGCGGCTCCGCCGCGACGGCATGGTGCCGGGGAACGTCTACGGACTTGACATGGAGCCGATCCCCCTCACACTCGATGGGCGTGAGTTCATCGCGGTGCATCAGCGTGCCGGCAGCACCGGCGTGATCGACCTCGCGGTCAACGGTGCGGATTCCTTGCCGGTACTGGTGCAGGAAGTGCAACACGATCCGCCGACCAGCCGCGTGCTGCACGTGAGCTTCGTACAAGTAGACCTGACGAAGCCCGTCAGCGCGATGGTGCCGGTCGTTATTCATGGCGATGCGCCGGCCGTAGAACTCGGCGCCATCGTTATCCAGCATGTCAACGAAGTGTCGGTATCCGCGCTGCCGGATGACATTCCCGAGCACTTCGAGGTTGACGTTAGCGTGCTTGCCGACTTTGACCATTCGCTGCTTGTCGGCGACCTCGATGCGCCGGCAGGAGTGACCATTCAGACAGAGTTGGACGATCTCATGGTGCGGGCGGAACGGCCACGCGTGGTTGAGGAAGAAGAGCCGGAAGAAGAACTGGAAGGCGAGGAAGGCGAAGGCGAAGAAGGGGAAGAGGCTGCCGCGGAGGAAGAAAGCGAAGAGTAGGGAAGGCTGGCCGGCCCTTCCGGGACTCGCTGCGGCCGGTTGTTCTAACGCAATTCGTCGGATCCCCCGCAAGCGGAATCCACTGTCTCCACGTCACGCGCACCGCCCAAAGCGAGGACCATGAACGTGATTCCTTAGCGTTTCACTCGCGCGTTGCCCCTCAGACCTCAGGCGCGGCCCTTCTCCTTTCACTCGGCTCACCTCACCAGCATCTTCATAAGTGTTAAGCTGTTATAAGGGAGCTGTTTCGCTCGCGGCACGAGGAAGATCTCTAACGGTGCTGACTGATTCTGCGACAAAGGAGCCTTGCTCGTGGCAAGCGCTTTGACCGTTGACGGCGTGAAGAAGATCTTCGGCCGCAACACGGTCGTGGATGGCGTCTCCTTCACGGTAGAGCCGCAGGAGATCATGGGTCTCGTGGGGCCCAACGGCGCCGGCAAGACCACCACCATCCGCATGGCGCTGGACATCATTCGTCCTGATGCCGGCTCGGTCGCGCTTTTCGGCAGCACGCCGAACCGACAGGCGTTGCAGCGAGTCGGGTATCTGCCCGAGGAGCGCGGCCTCTACCAGAAGTCAGCTTTGAGCGACGTGTTGCGCTATCTGGGACGGCTCAAAGGCCTGAGTGCCAAGGCTGCCCAGTCCCGGTCCGACGCCATGCTGCAGCGCGTCGGTCTGTACGAGCACCGTGCCAAGAAGGTGCAGGCCCTCTCACGCGGCATGAACCAGCTAGCGCAGTTTGCCAGCGCGCTTCTGCACCAACCCGATCTTGTGATCCTCGACGAACCGTTCTCCGGGCTTGACCCCCTCAACGTGCAAGTGATGAAGGAAATCATCCACGAACAGCAGCAGCGCGGCGCCGCCATCATCTTCAGCTCTCACAACATGGAAGACGTGGAAGAAATGTGCGAGCGCGTGGTGCTCGTCAGCGGGGGCAATGTCTTGCTCTACGGCGCGCTTGACGAGTTGAAGCGGGCGCGCGGCATACAGAACATCCAGGTAACCGCGCCGCAGCAACCGGCGGACGTGCCCGGTGTCAGCAACACCAAGGTCGAGGACGGACACTTCGAGTATCTCTTGACCGAGGGTACCGACCCGAACGCCGTGCTCCGGTCCTTCCTGGATGGCGGCATTCCGGTGGAACGGTTTGAAGTCGCCCTGCCCTCCCTGCGCGACATGTTCATCGAAGAGGTGAGCCGTGCCCGCGGCGCTTGACGGCACCCGCATCGTGTTTGCGCACGAGTTTCGCAAACAGATCGGCGGCAAGGGCTTCCTTATCGCTACCTTGACCATTCCGGTCATACTCGTCGTCCTCTGGATCGCCATTCCGGTGATTAGAGGACTTGTAGACGGTGATGATGCCGCAGAATCCGCTGCCACGATCGGCTCCGCGGACACTGCAGCTACTACCACAGAAGGCAGCGCTGCCGACCTTCCCATCGGTATCGTTGTACAGACGACCGACCTTTCCGTCGACTTCGCTCAGTTTCCGGAGTTTCGGGTCTACACCGAGACTGCGGCAGGCTTGGACGAGCTGCAGTCCGGTGCAATCAACGAACTCTTTGTAATCCTGCCCGAGTATGTCGCTACCGGCCACGTCGAGCACTACTTCACCGACGACGCGGGTGAGGGCCGGCAGCAACTGCGCGTCATTCTGAGGGATACCCTCTTGGGCCAGACCCAGTCGCCCGAACTCAGGCAACGAGCACTCGCCCGACCGCAGTTCGCGCGCTTCACGGTGGCAGAGGATGGCGAAATAGCCGCGGAGAGCGGTTTGGCCGTTGCCGTTTCGTTCTTGATCGGGCAGGGATTCGCCATCGCGCTGATCTTTACGCTGATTGCCTACGGCACGATACTGCTTCAGACCGTATCGGAAGAGAAAGAGAACCGTATGGTGGAGGTGCTGCTCACCTCCGCCTCGCCGCTGGCCATCATGACGGGAAAAGTGCTGGCGTTGGGCCTCGCCGGCCTCATTCAGATGTCGGTGTGGGTAGCAGCGGTCATAGTGGTCGTGCCCCGCTTTGCGGGCGTGATCCCGGATATCGGTACGATACCTATTGACTTTGGATTTCTGCTGCTTGTGCTAGCGTTCTACCTCGCCGGTTACGCAATTGCGGCCGCGCTCATGGCGGGCATCGGTGCCGCTACCACCTCGGTTACGGAAGCGGGACCGCTTACCGCCTTGGTTATCATACCGCTCGCTGTGCCTTTCTATGCAATGCCGCTCTTCCTCAGTTCCGCCGACCACTGGCTGCCGCGCTTGCTCTCGTTGCTCCCCATAACGGCGGCGACGTCGATGATGCTGCGTCTTGCGACCAGCAGCGTGGCACCCGGAGAGATTGCGCTCAGCCTGCTCTTGATGGTTGTGACGGCAGCGCTCTTGCTCTGGCTGGCGAGCCGCATCTTCCGGGCAGGTCTGCTGCTGTACGGCCAGCGCATGAGCCTACGGGCGGCGTGGACGGCGCTGCGTCATGGCGGGTGAGCATCTGCTGAAACACATAGCAAGGCCAGTATCCCGTACAATACGTAGTGGAGGGATTGGGATGATGAATCCGCGTGAAGCGAAGGAGCAGGAACGATGGCGGTATTCGACACGCACAAGGCGTTTACGGCGCTGATGGACGCGGGATTCACAGAGCGCCAAGCCCAAGCCCTGCTGGACGTGGGGAGCGAAGGCTACGGCGCGTTGGCGACCAAAGCCGATCTACAGACGTTGGAACGAGCGACCAAAGCTGACCTGAACACGCGCCTGCGAGAGCTAGAGTTGCGCCTGACGCTGCGCACGGGTGGGATGTTCGCGGCGGGTGTAGCAATCCTCGCCGCATTGGAACTGCTGTCGCGATTAAGTTGCCTTGATCTGTCACGCAATTGAGAATGCACAGAAGTCCCGCGCCTGAGTTGGCGAGCGCTCCAAGAACCCCCTTGTGCAGGCAATCGCGTTTAGACACCGACCTGCTCGCAAACTAAGGTAAGGGACGCGCGCAGACAAAGCATACTGGATTCCCAGACAAGCGGCTCACTGATAATCGCATGCGAAGACTCTGGTCAGAAACACAGATCGTCTTCTCGGAGGAAGTGCGGCGGAGTATTCGCCGCAAGCAGTACTTCATCGTCACCTTCACCCCGGTGGTCATTCTGCTTGTCTTGGCGTTGGCCGTGCCGCTGGTGCGCGGAATCTTTAGCGGCGACGACACTAACGCCGACACGACGGCAGGCGGGAGGATCGTCGCCGTGGTCAACCTCTCCGCGGACTTTACTTTCGCCAGACTGGATGCTGCTGGCATAAAGGAATTCGCTGATCGCGAAACCGGAGTTGCCGCGTTGCAAGCGGGAGACGCGGACGACCTCTTCATCATTCCGGCGGACTACGTCCAGACCGGCCGCATCGAGTGGCTGCACACGGATAGCGACTTGAGCAGCCTGATCGCGGGCGATGAGAGCGAAGACCGCATGCGCGCACTTGTGTTGCAAGCGCTGACGTCCGCTGAACTCTCCGCCAATCGGATGGCGCGCCTGCAAGACCCTCTGAACCTTACGCGTTTCGAAGTTACCCGCAGCGGCGACGTAGTAGCGGAAGAAGAAGGACAAATCCTCACGTTCTTTACGGTACCGTTCCTGTCGGCGTGGATCATGATCATGGTGATCTACATGGTGAGCGGCACCCTCTTGCAAAGCGTGTCAGAGGAGAAGGAAAATCGCGTTGTCGAGGTGCTCATCACGTCGGTTTCGCCGCTGGCCTTGATGGCGGGCAAGGTGCTCGGCTTGGGCGCCACCGGGCTCTTGCAGGTCGGCATTTGGTTGGTCTCATTGGCAGTGCTCGTGCCGCGCATCGTGAGCGCCTTTCCGAATATCGGCGATCTCGCGCTTTCACCAGAGTTGGCGGCGGCGATTGTTGTCTTCTTCCTCGCCGGGTACTTCGTCTTTGCCGTCGTCATGGCCGGTCTTAGCGCTGCCACAGTTTCCGCGCGCGAGGCATCTTCTCTCTCCAGCATTGTGCTGCTCCCCGCTTTGGCGCCGCTCATCCTCGCCTCGCTCATTTCGCTCGCGCCCAACGGCGTATTCGCTCGCATCCTTACCTTCATCCCCTTTACCGCTTCACCCACGATGATGATTCGACTGGGTGTGACTGACGTGGCGCCTTGGGAAATCGCGCTCAGTCTGGGTGTGACGATCGCAAGCGGCCTAGCGCTCTTATGGCTCTCGGCGCGGGTCTTCCGCGCCGGTATCCTCATCTACGGCCAGCGCATGAGTCTGCGCCGACTCTGGCTGGCTATACGCCACGCCACCTAGGCGGTATTACATACACGTACTCCCGAAGCCTTGTGTGTTGTCGGTGTTACTGTGCTTGATTTAGTAGAGAAAGCCGCCTCACTCTCCCTTGGAT
>VXOZ01000093.1:14913-16149 GCA_009839775.1 Chloroflexota bacterium
CCTTGCATACGACCGCGTGCATACACACGTTGCAGCGTGATGTGCCAAGATACGGGCGCCGTCCAAGGATTAGGCTTGACAAGAATATGTCAGAAACCGGGGATGCTATAACCACACGTGTGCTACAAGGTGATGTGCTTGCGTATTGGCCTCACATACAATCTGAGCCTAGCGCCTGCGATACCCCAAGCATCGGATTCTGCAGCATGGCGGCGGGGGCTGTTTGCCAGTAATGAGTGTTTGACACTTGGAACAAAGGTGTGGTTTACTAGGTCGATGGTTGAGCAGCAAATGCCAAATCACGCTGCGTGAGGGGCGTTGCTCACCGGTGCCCCTAGTATTTGGAGCGTGCAAAAGCTACCCGCGCTCGCTGCGCCCAGCGACCTCTATACAGCAATTTTCACGGGAGACCGCGCCGCATACGGTGTATTCCCGTGCACCGAAACCGCTGCGTGAGCGGCCACGGGGAAGTGCAGAGGGCGTTTGACACGCTAAGCGGCCTTGTGGTTAACTTGGAACGCGAAATTGGAAACTGACTCCCGCAGTGAGATAGGCGTCGCGAGGTGGTGTGGCCAATTGCGGTCATTGGTAGCGAAGCCCTGAGGAGGATCCTCACACAGCATATGGGGTGATGCCTTTCGTCTCACTGGGGAGATCACGCAGGCAGCGGACTGTGTTTCGTACCGTTTGGCATTTATCGGCTCTCTTCCCCGGCGGCAACATGGCAGAGTGCGGAGTTGCGTGTAAATGCCATTGCGGGAGACGAAACCGCCCGGTCGCTTGGCGTAAAGAAGAACGCCTGAACACCCGGCGCCTCGTCGCGCGGTGACAAAAGAAGCGTGCTCCAGACAGGGCAAAATGAGCGGTTGACACGTTGAGAGGCAGTATGGTTAACTAGGAAACCGCAACGAGAAACTGAACCCTCGCGGCACGGTCATTGCCGTAAGGAAGCTACGTGGCATAAGGAGAAGTGTACAGCAGTGAACCCTTGTTTTCTGTGCCGAGATCCAGACTGATGCCGGTGCTGTTGGCTACCTTTCCCGCGCCGATTGCGCTGGAGGGACAGCCAAGCGTACGCTAGCAATCCACAGCGACACGCTCACTTGAGGGCTACGGTGGAAGTATCTGGATCTCCGGTTACATCACCTCAGCTATTGCCACTGGCACCTTCCCGGATCGTCCTTGCATTGCCCGCTATAGAACTCTCATTGTGCTCAGGGCGAGGTCAATCCGAAG
>VXOZ01000160.1 GCA_009839775.1 Chloroflexota bacterium
GTCATAGATGCGCTGGAAGTTTACGCGGTTGGCAATCGCGAGATCACCAGTATTGTAGAGGTGCTCCAGGGCAATCTTGGCTTCATCCCAATTCCACCACGAACCGGGCGCGCGCTTCTCGGTGCGGAAGTCCGCTGGACGGGAGCCGCCCCGTTCCCGGACCGCCGCGAGCAGCCGCGCGATCAACTGCTGGTGATCCGGCTGTGCCAGCCAGTTGCTGACCCACTTGTTTGCGCCGTGCCTATGTCCCCGCATGCGCGGCATGAAATGGGGATAGAGAGTCAGTGGGATAATACAGGCGGCGTGCGCCCAGTACTCGAACAGGCGGCGGTTGTTGTCGGGCGACGTGCTGCCATCGTCGAAGAGTAGCTTGTCGAGCAGAGAAGTGTCGTAGGCGCCCAGCCTGCTCCAGAGTGTGAGATATTGCGCCCGATTGACGACTTGGAGGGTGTCGATCTGCACCCAGCCCACACGCTCTATCGCCGCGTAGATATCTTCAGTTCCCGGGCGCGTGACTTCACCCGGCGACCTGCCCAAGCCTTGGGCATGCAGCGCCAGCGTGAGCACGGCATAGAGCGGGTACGGTGATCGTGCGCTCATGGACGCGGCGTAGACTCGGTCTGTGGGCGAACCGTGACATCTGCCGGGGGGCCGTTTGTGGACGCCGTGTTTGTGGCGACGTCGGCGGCCTCGCGGGCGTAGAGGGAAAGCACGCCCGCATCATGTCGCGGCGCAGGCGGTTGCCAGTGCGTGCGGCGTTCGGCCAGAATGCGGTCGATCTCCGCCGGGGGCTTGCGCTCGCCGCGCACGCCCACGATATTCAGGGAGCGGGCAGGCACGTCGATCTCGATGAGGTCGTCCTTTTCCACCAGCGCAAGCGGGCCGCCCAGCGCCGCTTCGGGCATAACGTGGCCGATGTTGGGGCCTTTCGCGGCGCCGGAGTAGCGCCCGTCGGTGATGATGGCGGTGCTCGCTTCCAGATCAGGCCGGGCCGAGATGACGGTGGTGCAGAAGTACATCTCCGGCATGCCGGTGGAGCGGAGTCCTTCATAGCGGATGATCATGGCGTCGCCCGGCTTGATCTCATCGTTCTTCACACCGGCGATGGCGTCTTCCTCACAGTCGTAGGGCACCGCACGCCCAACCATCTGGTGGGTGCGCGGGTCGGCGGCCACGTGCTTCATCACCGCCCCTTCCGGCGCCAGGTTGCCGGTGAGCACGGCAATCGTGCCGCCGGTCTTGTAGGGTTGCTCGATGGGATGGAGCACTTCCTCCTTGCGGAGACCGTGGTTGTCCAGGTAGCCCCCGATCTCGTCGAACCAGCCGGACTCCTCTAGGTCTTCCAAGTTCTCGCCAATGGTCTTGCCCGTAACCGTAAGGCAGTCGAGGTAGAGGAATTCCTTCACCTCCTGCATGAGGGCCGGCACGCCGCCGCAGTACCAGATATACTCCACCGGATGGGTGCCATACGTCTTTACGTCGGTCAACACCGGGACTTTCCTGCCGATTTCGTCGAACTGCTGCGGGTGGATCTCGATGCCAACCTCTTGGGCGATGGCGGGCACGTGGAGCAGAAGATTGGTGGAGCCACCGACGGCGGCGTGGAGCACGAGGGCGTTGTGGAAGGCTTCCGGCGTCAGGATGTCGCGGGGACGGATATTTCGTTCCAGCAATGTCATCACTTGTTCACCGGCATCCCTGGCCATGCGAGTGAGTTCGCGGAGGGCCGCGGGGATCAGGGCGCTGCCAGGCAACGCCAGCCCCAACGCCTCCGAAATGACTTGATTGCTGCTGGCGGTGCCCATGAACTGGCAGGCGCCGGGCGTAGGGCAGGCGTGCTTCTGCTTGGCAATGAGCTCTTCCTCAGTTATTTGACCTTTGTCGCGCATAATGCCCAGCGGATACATGAGTTCGGACGACATGTTGCAGGGGCCGTTGGTCTGCGTGCCGCCGGGAATGTGGATGGCCGGGAGGTTCACGCGCGCCATCGCCATCAGGTGACCGGGCACGGCCTTGTCGGCGGTGGAAATGCAGACCATGGCGTCATGGGGATGCGCCAGGGCGTGGATCTCCGTCATATAACTGATGATGTCCCGCGAGGGCAGACTAAAGCGCATGCCGGCATGAGCCTGCGCCACGCCGTCGCAAATGTCGGTGCAGTAGAACTCAGCCGGCTTGCCGCCGCACGTGTAGACGCCGAACTTGGCCTGCTCGACCAAGTCACCGAGATGCACGCTGGAGGGGTGGGAGCAGCCTGTCACGCTCTCCACCAGCACCTGCGGTTTGCCCAAATCGTCAACGGTCCAGTCCATGCCCATGCGCAGGGCGTCGCCCTGGCGGTTGAGGTCGCGTAATTCTTGACTCCGCAACGTCATGCCCCAAACCTCCCTCGGTCACTTATCGGGTTGTCCGCTGCCGGTTTGCCCTCTATTGTACAGAAGAACGGCGCAAGAATTCTGCCTCCATACGGTTGCCATTGTTTGGAATAACCGGTCATACCAAGTCGCACGGCTTTTGACACCGCTGCCAATTCCTGAGAATATTCATAGTGAAGGGGCTAGAGAGCCAAGCGTCACACGCCCCCAGGAGGGCGCACATGGCAGTTGAAGCGGCAGGACAACCACCCGGCGCGAGCGAGTACGCCACCAAAGCCGACTTGGAAGCCGGTTTGGAACGTGTACAGCGGGCCACGAAAGCCGACCTAGAAGTTGGCCTAGAGCGCTTGGAGCGTGCTACGAAAGCCGACCTGGAGGCTGGCCTAGAGCGCTTGGAACAATCCACGAAAGCCGATCTGGAAGCCGGCCTAACGGGCGTGCAACACGCTATAGAATTGCAGGCCGAAAGAATGCAAACCGAAATGGCAAACCTGCGCGCCGACATGGCACACTGGCGCGCTGACATGGTTGAGCGGCACAACGCGCTTTCGCGGTGGGTAATCGGGTTCATCGTAGCGGTGATTGTCATGCTCGCTGCGCTGGGCGTATTTGATCGAATTGTGCCGCTCTTCATTTCCTAACCCCTCCCCGCGCCAATGCGGGGATCAGTCTCGGACTGCCCACTCTCACATTGCAGCTACGGTCAAACCCCATATCTTCTCCGAACGGTGGCCCTGGCAAAGGTTAGGTTCTTGCCCTGCCGTGCAAAACCGGAGTACGGCAGGCATGCTTCCGTTTACACTGAGCGTGGCTCGTTGGACGGAGGATGAAGCACGCCCATGAGTGCAACAACGGTGGTTGAGCTGATCCACGCGGCTATCGCGGAGAAGGGCCGCATTACCTTTGCCGAGTATATGGAGATTGCCCTCTACACGCCGGGCGTAGGGTATTACACTGCTCCTCGCCTGAGGGATGAGAATAGCGACTCCACAGCCCGTCATACCGACGCAAGCCGGAATCCAGAAGTCGCGTTACAAACCGGCCCGCCGCACGACTACTACACGGCGCCGCAACTGCATGCGGTCTTTGGTGCGTACCTCGCGCGGCATGTCGCACAGGTCTGGCGAGATCTTAGCGAGCCGGAGCACTTTGACGTGGTAGAGATGGGGGCGGGACGCGGTATCCTGGCGTGGGATGTTCTGAACGGTTTGCGCCAGGCCGCGCCGCAGTGTTGGGAGCGCACGCACTACCGGATGATCGAGCGCGGTGCCGGGCCGAATGCAGAGCAGCAGGAGGCGCTCGACGCGGTTGCCGCTCACCCCGTGGTCACAGCGCAAACACTCGCCGGGCCCGTAGTGGGCATGGTGCTCTCGAACGAACTGCTGGACGCGCTGCCGGTCCACCGGGTGCGCGTGAAGAACGGTGAGTTGCAGGAACTCTTCGTTACTGTGCGTGATGGAGCGTTTTGCGAGGAGTTTGGCGATCCTTCCTGCTCGGAGCTTGTACACTTTGCGGAGCGGCTGGGCCGTCCCCCGGAAGGCTGGCAGGGAGAAATTTGTCTCGCGGCTGTGGCGTGGTTGGAGACTGTGGCGCGCGCGCTGACCAAGGGCGCGGTGCTCACTATTGACTATGGCGCCACCTGGGGGGAACTGTGCAGCACACGCTGGGTCGGCGGCACACTTGCTTGCTATCACCGCCATCGCCTCAACAAGAACCCCTATGGCCGCATCGGTGAACAGGACATCACCGCCCACGTAAACTTCTCGGCGCTTATAGCGTATGGCGAAACGGTTGGCTTGACCACGGTTAGCATGCAATCTCAGGCGGAATATCTCGTCGGATTAGGCATCGGCGAAGAGTTGACTGCGCTCGCCAACCAGCCGGCCACCGCAGAAACGCAGCGTGCCAAGCGCGCTATCACCGACCTCATCTGGCCCGACGGCCTCGGGGGGTTTCGCGTATTGGTGCAGAAGAAGGGCGAGGCATAGTACGCTCAAAGGGAAGCACGCGAGTGAGACGGTAGACATTGCGGGTGCTGCGGAGCACGCCGTGTGATTGAATGAGAATTGATTTCGCGCAAGTTGAGTAAGATCTTGCGCCGCGTTTGGACATAGATGGCTCTTGAGGTCCTTAAGGGGGTAGAAGAGCAATGGGAAAACTTGCCCTGACCGGCGGCACGCCGGTCGTCACCGAGCCGCTAGGTTCACAGTGGCCCGTGTACGATGAGCGCGACGAACGGGCGCTGTCGGACGTCTTGCAGAGCCGGGCCTGGACGCGCTCCAAATTCGACGGGGAAGAATCCTGGGCGTGGCGCTTCGAGGATGCATTTGCCGCTTTTCAAGACGCGCGCCACGGCGTGGCCGTCGCCACGGGTTCGATTGGCATGGAGTTGGCGCTGAAGGCGGTGGGTGTCGAGCCCGGCGACGAGGTCATCATACCGGCGGCGACGTGGATCACCGTAGCCACGGCAGTGATAGCCGTCGGCGCGGCGCCGGTGTTCGTGGACATCGATCCCGGTACCTACAACATCGATGCCGGCAAGGTGGAAGCCGCCGTCACGTCCAAGACGCGGGCAGTCATGTGCGTGCACAACGGCGGCATGCCCGCGGACATGGACGCGCTGCGCGCACTGGCCGACAGACACGGGATTGCGCTTGTAGGCGATTGCGCGCATGCCCACGGCAGCCAGTGGCGGGGCCGCGGCGTGGGCGCTATCGAGGACGCCGGCGCTTTCAGCTTCCAGGGCAGCAAGGTGGTGGCCCTGGGAGAAGGCGGCATGGTGCTCACCGATAGCGATGAACTGCAAGAGCGCCTCTACGGCCTCCACCATGTGAACGGCGCGAACGGGCGGCCCAAGCCGGCGCGGTCGCTGCCGGGCACGAACCTGCGCATGACGGAGTGGATCGGCGCTCTGGGTCTTGTGGCGCTGGAACGGCTGCCGGAGCAGGTCGCTGCCCGGCAGGCCAATGCCCGCTACCTCAGGCAAGGGCTTGCCGAAATCCCGGGCGTAGACGGCATCGCGTGGGACCCGCGGGTGACGCGCTGGAGCTTCTACATCTGGCACTGGCGCTTTCTGCCAGCGGGATTCGGAGAAGTGGGTCGGGACACATTTCTGGCGGCGCTGAAGGCCGAGGGCGTGCCGACGAGCACGGGCCAAACCGCACCACTCTACAAGAACGCCGCGCTCACCGAAATGGACTGCGGGCGCTCCAATTATCCCTTCAACGCCTACGTGTATGGGAGAGAGATGGACTATGCCGGCTTCCAATGCCCCGAAACGGAGCGCATTTGCGCCACGGAAGCGCTGGCGTTCTCGCACACGTTGTTTCTGGGACCGCGGCAGCACATGGATCTCATTCTTGACGCAGTGCGCAAGATTCGGGAGAATGTCGCCGAACTCCATGCTTGGGAGCGAGCACACGCCAACGATGCTTCCACGTGACAAAACACGGGTGCTTGGTGTAGTGTGTAGGACTTGGGCGGGTGCGCGGGATAGATTACGCCTGTTGCCCGGCCTCCGTGATCGGATTTCTATTCTCTTACCGTAGCGCATACTGTAGTATAGGTGTGCTCTGAACCAGCCATGTAGGTGACTAAATTGGCAAAACGTAAACTCATCGTCGTTGAATCGCCCACAAAGGCGCGTACTATCAAGAAATTCCTCGGCCGCAATTTTGCCGTCGAGTCGTCCATGGGGCATGTGCGGGATCTTCCCAAGAGCAAGCTGGGCGTGGAGGTTGAAAACGACTTTGCGCCTTCATACGTGATCCCTCGCGATAAGAACGCCACCATCAAAAAGCTGACCGAGCAAGCGCGGAAGTCCAGCGAGATCTTGCTCGCCACCGACCCCGATCGGGAAGGGGAGGCCATAGCCTGGCACCTACTCGAGGCGCTCAAGCGCAAGATGAAGGACCAAGACTTGAGCGCGCGGCGTGTGGTTTTCCACGAAATCACGCAGGATGCCGTAAAGCACGCGCTTGAGGAACCGCGCGACATCAACGCGGACCTCGTGGACGCGCAGCAGGCGCGGCGGGTGCTCGATCGTCTGGTCGGCTACAAGATGAGCCCGTTTCTCTGGCGCAAAGTGCAACGCGGCTTGTCAGCGGGCAGGGTGCAATCGGTGGCGCTGCGCCTCATCGTGGATCGCGAGCGCGAGATTGAAGCGTTTGTGCCGCAGGAGCACTGGTCGCTCCACGCGAGACTCGCCAAGGTACCGGCTAAGCGCAAGCAGGATCAGTTTGATGCCGCGCTCGTGCAACTGGAAGGCAAGAAGCCGGAGATCGCTGATGAGGAAACGGCGCAAGGAATCTTGCGGGAACTTGACGGCGCCGCGTGGCCGGTGCAGAAGATTTCAGTTCGAGAAAGGCGGCGACGGCCGAGCGCGCCGTATACCACGAGCACCATGCAGCAAGACGCCTCAGGCCGCTTGAGCTTTGGCGCGGCGCGTACGATGCGCTTGGCGCAGCAACTCTATGAAGGCATTGCGATTGGCGGAGAAGGCCAGGTGGGTCTTATCACCTACATGCGTACGGATTCCGCGCAGGTGAGCAGCGAGGCGGTCGCGCAGGTGCGCGAATTCATCGGCCAAACGTACGGCGCAGATGAAGTGCCTGATAAGCCGAATCGCTATACGTCGCGGGTGAAGAATGCCCAGGAAGCCCACGAGGCAATCCGGCCCACCAGCGTCTTCCGCACGCCGGGGCAAATGCGAGAATTCCTGGATAAGGACCAACTCAGGCTCTATACGCTCATTTGGCAGCGCTTCGTCGCCAGCCAGATGCGTCCGGCTTTGCTGGAAACGACATCGGTGGATATCGTGCCGCGAAAGGACAACTCCGATCTGAAGTGCCGCTTCCGCGCGTCGGCGACTCAGGTGAAGAGTCCCGGCTTCTATCAGGTCTATCGCGCGGACGAGGAGCAGGAGGACGAGAAGAACACCTTGCCTCCGTTGGCAGAAGGCGAGGTGTTGGATCTCCGCAAACTCTGGCCGGAGCAGCATTTCACCCAACCGCCGCCGCGCTACACCGAGGCGAGCCTGATTCGGGCACTGGAAGAAGAGGGCATCGGCCGGCCGAGCACCTACGCGCCTATTCTCTCGGTGATTCAGGAGCGCACGTACGTCGAACGGGAACGGCGCAGCCTCAAGCCCACCGAACTGGGCATGGTGGTGCGGGACATCTTAGTCAAGCATTTCCCCGACATCATCAAGACTGAGTTCACGGCGGCGATGGAAGAGGACCTCGATGCCATCTCCCGCGGCGAGAAGCAGTGGACGCCCGTGCTCAAGGAATTCTATGGCGGCTTCAGCGCGGCGCTGGAGAAAGCCGACCAGGAGGCGGAGCGCGTCCAGCGGCCGGTGGTAGAGACCGGCGAGATGTGTGAGAAGTGCGGCAAACCGTTGCTGCTGCGCGAAGGGCGCTTCGGCAAGTTTATTGGCTGCAGCGGCTTCCCGCAGTGCCGCAATACCAAGCAGTATTTGGACACCATCGGCGTGGACTGTCCTCAATGCGGCCAAGGGGATGTGGTGCGCAAACGCAACAGGCGCGGTAGCGTCTTCTATAGTTGCTCCCGCTATCCCGATTGCGAGTATGCGAGCTCGCGTCCTCCCGCTGCCCGTAAGGAATCCGCGGAAGAACAAGCGAAGAAGGAGCCGGCAGAAGTAGCCGGCGACTAGCCGCAGGTCGAAAAGCGCAGCCTAGTACCATACAGGCATGAGCCGAGCCCCCTATTACTGGACATGACTTGGTCCAATTCCGCTGCCAAAGGGGGGTGTGTCGGGTTTTCTAGCGGCCCAATGCCGCACGAGTAACGGCCTTTGCGCGCACTGGTCTGAGATGATCCCGACACGCGCCCTGCGGTTTGGTGGCGCCGAACTCTATGAAACCGGGATGGTGATTACCATCTCCGTGTACTCGCCCGATTTGGAGTGCGGCGTGATCGAGCCGCCGTGTTGGCGCACAATGTCGTTTGAGAGGCTCAGCCCTAGTCCCGTGCCTTTGTCAGCCGGCTTGGTGGTGAAGAACGGGTTGAAGACTCTCTCCAGAACGTCTGGCGGCATCCCAGTGCCGTTGTCGCGAATCCTGACCTCTACGGCATCATCTTTTTGCTCTGTTTGCAACCAGAGAGTCGGCAAATAGTCTTTGCCGTTCGCCTTGCGCTCACGGTTCTTTTCATCCGTTGCATAGCAAGCATTGCCCACCATATTCAGGAATACACGTCCCATGTCTTCGGGGATCACAGGCACCCGACCCGCTTTCGAATCGAAGGCTTCTTCAATGTGCAGGTTGAAGTCTGGGTCAAGTGCGCGGGCGCTGTGGAAGGCGAGCATAGCGTGCTCTCTGAGCAGATCGTTAATGTCGACGAGCTGGATTGAGCCGCCGCCGCGGCCAAGCATGAGCATATCGTGGACAATGCGGTTGGCGCGGTCGCCGTGCGAGCGGATACGCTGCAAGTTTTCGGCCAGATCCTCGCAGATCTCCGAGATAAGAGAGCGTCTCTCGTCGTCGAGGTCGTCCGCGTTTTCGTCTATGGTCTCCCTCAGTTCAGCGAGCAGTTCATCCGACGCTTCGGAGAAATTCTTCATAAAGTTCAACGGATTCCTGATTTCATGGGCGACCCCGGCGGTTAGTTCTCCTAATTCAGCCAGTTTCTGACGCAGGATGATCTGGTCCTGTGTCTGCCGCAGTTCCGCGAGGACGCGCTCGAGTTCCTCGTTCTTGTCCTGGAGGTCTTGTGAGAGCTTTTTCACCAGGTCGAGTTGCATCGCCTTTATGGAGCGCTGCCGCAATTCCTCCAGGGCCAGAGCCGTCATGGCGACCTCATCTTGCCCCTGCACATCAACTTTGTACGCCAGATCGCCCGCGCCCATGCGGCGTATCCAAACCTCCAAGGCCACGGTACGCAACCCAACGGTTACGTACATGTAGACCACAAATGCCAAGAGCGCGAGGCTGAGAAGCCCAAAGGCAAGTAACTGCAGCGACCCACTGGAAATCCCCTGTAGGGTGGTTACGATCTCAACATTCGACGGTGAGGCGCTGACCCCGCCGGACCGGTCAGCAGCGCCAAGACCTTCTCGTAGCAAGTCCTGAACGCTCCTATACGCCATGAAGCTGACAATGATGCCCCAAACTGTGAGCAGCAGGGTCAGCAGCACGGCCAGACTTACCTGATTGAACTTGCGGCGAATGCTGAAGAGGGGGAGAGCGAACTGGTCTTTCTTTACCTCGGACATGTTGTACCTCGTTGCGCCGATAGAGCAGTGAAATTCCGCTATTGAGTATAGTATTCCGGGCCCGCACTTCCAAAGTGTGCCGGCGCGTTGACCCGCCCATGGCGTGATGGGAAACGCGGAATGCACTTAGCTGCGCCGGGACCGGCGTCATCGCTGAGGGATAGAGTGAAGGCGGATGCGCTCTCTTGGAATTGAAGAATCAAAAAGCAAGAGACTGCTTCAAGAAACTCCTGCTATCGGGATGCATCTAGATCATGGCGTGCAAATGCAATTCAGCCAATTGCGCGATCCCGAGCTCAATCAAATGCCGCGGGTCGCGCCATGTGTCCGTAACGCAGTTATTCGATTCGCGGCACGGCGACAAGACCTCGCACGGGACAATGTACGCCTGGCGCCATAGCGCACCGCAGTCTGATGGACGCGAATCCGCTGGGCCGGCTGGCGGCCGGCCAGATCTTCCCGCCGCTCCCCAGAGGTAGTTGGCCCGTCGCCTAGTCCGGGACGGTCATTCCCAGCTTAAGTCAATTTCGTGGGCGGTCTCGATGAAGCGCCGCACGAGTTCAACGGTTGCGGCTACGTCCTGCTTGTTCACCATCTCGTTGACGGTGTGGACGTAGCGGGTAGGCGTGGAGAGCGTAATGGCGGGTACGCCGTCGCGCGTCCGTTGAATGGCCCCGCCGTCGGTGCCGCCGCGCGGCAGAATCTCCATCTGGTACTGAATCTCGTTTTCATCGCAGATCTTGCGGCAGTGCGCCACGAGGCGCGGATCGCAAATGAGTGACGAATCCATGATCTTGATCGCCGTGCCGTCGCCGAGTTTTGAAACGCGGTCGGCTTCTGTACCACCGGGTATGTCCACCGCCAGGGTCGAATCAAGCGCCAGGCCGATGTCGGGTTCCACGCCAAAGGCCGCGACGGTCGCCCCGCGCAAACCGACTTCCTCTTGCGATGACGCCACCGCATAGACCTCTGCCGCGTGCTCCTCTAAGCCGCGAATGGCCTCGATCATGACGTAGACGCTCACCCGGTCGTCCATGGCGGGCGACACCATCACATCGCCCAAGTCGTTGCACGTGCGGTCAAAGGTGATTGGTGTGCCGAGGGGTACAAGTTCTTTTGTCCGTTCGCCTGACAGCCCTACGTCAACGAAGAGGTCATCCAGTTGCAATGCTTTCCCCCGCTCTGACTCGTCCAGCAAATGCGTCGGCTTGGTCGCGGGCATGAGCACGCCGGTGAGTTCCTCCTGGCCGTGTACGCGGACCCGCTGCGCCACCAACGTGCGCGGGTCGAAGCCGCCGACGGGCTGCAGGCGAATGAAGCCGTTCTCGTCGATGTGCCGGGCCATAAACCCAATCTGGTCCATGTGGGCGGCGACCATGACCTTGGGGCCGCCCTGCCCCTGGCGATAGGCAATCAAGTTGCCCAAGGCGTCAACGCGCAGATCGGTCACCAGCGACGTTAGCTCATCGTGAATGACACCCCGAATCGGGTCTTCCCTGCTGGCAATACCCGGGGTCTCGCAGAGTCTCTTCAAAAGTTCCATGCAAGTGCGCTCCTTACGCTAACCACGCAAATATAGCGAGTTTCTTTCAACATTCCTTTGTAGTGTAAACCAGGTTCTCACACAACTGCCAGAGTAGTTACTCACAGTTAGGTCGTTATGGCAGAAGGCACAGGTCTCGTGGCCGTAGCTGAGTTCCCTTGGGCAGACGCAACTGTCTTGGTGCAAGGCTAGGGCATGAAACCGCCGGTTCGCAGTGCTTAAGGCGCATTCGGTATGATAGTGGAGTGATACCCCGCATGTGTTGAGAGATACCATCATCGCGCCCGCAACTTCCTCCTCGTCCCAGCCAAATGACCTAGCAGAAGGCCCCACATCCTCTTTCTGGCGGCGGCTCTTAAGTCCGAGGACGCTCTTTTCCTTTCTCATTGCGCTTGCGCTGCTGGTGGCGCTCTGGCGTATGGTGGGCTTGGATTGGCGCGGGGTATGGTCGGAGATACGGCAAGTAGACATTCGGCTCTATGTGCTCGCGCTGCTCGTGTACTACACCACGCTCATTCCCCGTGCGCTGCGCTGGCGGCGCATGCTGCGCAATCTGGGTCATCGGGTGCCGTTGCGCTTGCTGGGCGAGGTGATCTTCCTCTCCTGGTTCATCAATCATCTTATTCCTGCCAAGATGGGGGACTTGTATCGCGGACTTGTCCTACGCCGGAGAGAGGGCATTTCTTTTGCGCTCGCGACGGGCAGCGTGCTTGCGGAGCGCGCGGTTGACATTCTCGCGCTCTTCGCTGTGGCTACGATTACGGCGCTGCTCTTCGTGCGCGGGAGGCTGCTCACCGAGATGCAGGGAGTGCTTTTGGGGGCAGCCATCGTGGTTGTGATCATGGTGGGTGGTTTGTTTGTCCTGTGGCGTTTGGATAGTACGCTTTTGGCGCGTTTTCCGCTCAGTTTGGGTGAGCGGTTCGAGCGCTTGCAGCGCGGCATCTTTACGTCAGTCCGCCCGCTGTGGCTCATGCTGCTGTTGACGGTGCTGGTGTGGGCCGCGGAGGCTGGGCGCTTCCTGCTGGTGGCAAACGCTTTGGGTATAAACCTGGCATTGCCGCAGTTGCTCTTTGTGTTTGCGGCCGGCGCCCTCTTGCTCGCGGCCCCTACGCCAGGCGGCCTCGGCGCGGTGGAAGGGGGCATGGTGGGAGTGATGCTCTTGCTCGACGTGCCGGTTGAGACGGCCGCGGCGGTGGCGCTCCTCGACCGGCTCATCAGTTACTGGCTGGTGCTCATTCCCGGGGCGGGCTACTATTTCACACACGCCCGATTGAGGCTGTGAGCCCGGGTATCGCTGACTCTTGAGGGTGTCCCACCCGAGCGGTTTAGCGTGCAGGCACGTGTGCAGTGATTGCGTGCAACGGGTCTCGGTGGCAGATCAGTAGAATTGCGATGTAGGAAATCGGGCAGTATTCGAGCAGGCTGGAGTTCCTTGCGTTATGAGAGTAGGGGTCGACTTCACGGGAGCGCTGCAGGCGGCCGGTATCGGTAGATATACGTGGTCGCTTGTCCGCGCGCTCATCGCACAGTGTCCTGCCGACGAGTTCACACTATTGACGCCGCGAAACCCCGCCGGCCACTGGCAGCGTCTCAACGCGCCTAACGCGAAGTATCGGCATCTGCCGCTATCGGAGCGCACGCTGAAGCGTGTCTGGCATCGCTTGCGTCTGCCGCTGTTTGCCGACCTGCTCATGGGCGGGGCTGATGTCTTCTATGCGCCGGATTTTGTCTTGCCTCCCCTGTGGCGCGCGCCTGGCGTCATAACCGTCCACGATGTGTCGTACCGCCTCTTTCCTGATTCATACCCGGATTCCTTGCGCTCATACTTGGAAGCCGTTGTGCCGCGCAACGTGGCGCGCGCGGACTTGGTCCTTGTGGATTCTGCGGCTACCCAGCGGGATTTGATAGCGACGTATGAAGTTGATCCGGCGAAAGTCGAAGTGCTCTATTGCGGTGTTGACCCGGTCTTCCAGCCTCAAGACTCGCGCGCTGCGCGTCAGGCAGTGCGCCAACGATACGGTATTGAGGAGCCATACTTTCTTTCGGTGGGCACAATCCAGCCGCGCAAGAACATCGCGCGCATCGTCGCGGCCTTGCGCGGAGTCGTTGAGAACGGTCTGCCGCATCATCTGATGCACGTGGGGCAACCGGGCTGGCTCTATGAGCCGATTTTCGCTGCGCCCCGTGAACACCACGTCTCCGATCGGGTGCACTTCCTGACCGAAGTCGATTCTGATGAAGACCTCGCGACGCTCTACTGCGGGGCCACGGCGTTCGTCTTTCCCAGCCTCCACGAGGGTTTCGGCATCCCGGTGCTCGAAGCCATGGCATGCGGGACGCCGGTGATTACTGCAAACGTCTCGTCTCTGCCTGAGGTTGCGGGTGAGGCTGCGATTCTCGTAGACCCTACCAACGTCAGCGCGATTGTCGAGTCGCTGGTAGAACTCGCGGCAAATGAGGGCTTGCGCGCACAGCTTGTCGCCGCTGGCAGAGCGCGCGCCGCAGAGTTCACCTGGCAGCGCGCGGCGGAGGAGATGCGTGCGCACTTGGCGAGAGTGGCACAAAGCTAGACCTGGACCAAGAGGGGTGGGCCTTTTGGGGCTATGCGTGGGCAAGAGGAAGGTAGGGAAGGTGCAATGAAACTAACAGTAGGCGGCAAGTGGGAATACGCGCGTCTGGTATAATGTGTCGAGGTGGATTTCATCTCTCGCTCACCCCACGCGCAGCACCCATGTCATTCTTCTGCTTGCGGCGTGCATATGGGCAGGAGCCTCTCGCAACCAAGGTCCCCAACTGAATTTGCGTGCGCCCGGCACCGCCGCTGCGGGGGTCGAGAGGAGGTAGCTGGAACAAAATGGGCAGCGTTGGCCTCAGACGTTGGCATGTCCGCATGCTGCTGGCCCTTTGGTGTCTTACGCTCTTTCCGACGCCCCTTCTTGCGAGCACCCAGGTGAGAAGCTCCGTCGCTGCTGATCCCATCGTGCATGGTGCTATCCTCCGCTACTTCGAGCAGATGGGAGGCGAGGCCGTACTCGGTGCTCCGCTGACGAATGAGCAACAAGAAGACGGTCTTGTCGTCCAATACTTTGAGAACGCCCGGTTGGAGTGGTGGCCGCGGCGCAATGAGGTGCGTCTCAGTCCACTGGGCCGCTTGCTCTACCCGCATTGGCGATTCTTTGCCGGGGAAGAGGCGGTTGAGCAAACGTCGGCACAACAGTACTTTCCTGAGACCGGGCATGTGGTCCGCTTCGCGTTCCTTGAGTTCTTCCGAAAACACGGCGGTGTTAAGACTTTTGGATTGCCAATCTCCGGTATGTTGCCGGCTGACGACGATTGGCGCCATGCCGTCCAGTATTTCGAGCGGGCTGTCTTTCGCTACGATCCGACGAAAGCCGGCACGCCCGCTGAGGTCCAGCTTGCTCCGCTGGGACGCGCGTTTCTCGTCTTGCGCCATCCTGCACAGCAGGTTCCGGTTCAGCCTGAACGGATCGGCCGCTCTCCTGGGCCTAAGCTTATGACACAAGTCGCGCTTTTCTATGACCCCAATCTCGACTATGTCCTCTCATTGGCGAAGGCCGCCGGGTTCACGGGTATCAAACAGCAGTTGCCGTGGAAGGCGATAGAGACCAGGCCCGGCGGGTATATATGGGGACAGGTAGACCGCATCGTCGAGGCGGCAAATCGGCATGGGTTGGAGGTCATGTTGAGTGTCTACGCGGCGCCTCTCTGGTTGCGCCGGGTGCAGCCCGCCGGCGACCGGATTGACGGGCCGGAATCGCCTGAAGGAATATCGGCACAAGAGGTGTGGGAACTGCATAGGAGATTTCACAATGGCCCGCCGGCAGACTTTGGCGATTACGGGGACTTCATGGAACTCATTGCTTCCCGCTACGGCGACAAAGTGCAGGCGTATGAGCTTTGGAACGAGCCGAACTTAGCCGGCAATTGGGACGGTAGAGTTGCCCCGGGAGAGTTCGTCGAGCTTGTTGCCGTGGGTTACCGGGGCGTGAAACGTGGCAATCCTAACGCCACCGTCATCGCCGGTGGTTTAGGTCCCACGGGGGTAAATATCGAGGGCGTGGCCATGGATGACGTGCGCTACCTTGAGGCCATGTACCAGTACCGCGACGGCATGATTCGCAACTACTTCGACGCGCTCGGGGTGCATTCCTACGGCTACAACAACGCGCCAAACGACACGCCGGACAATTACACGACTGCGAGCACCACGTACAAGGATCACTGGTCGTTCTTCTTTCGCCGCTTCGAGCAACACTGGGAAGTGCTGCAAAGGCATGGTGACACCGGGAAGAGGATTTGGATGACTGAGATGGGATGGACAACGCACAACCTCCACCCCGAGTTCGCTTTTGGGGACGATGTCTCTGAAGAGGATCAGGCGCGATTCCTGGTCGAGGCCTATCAACTGGTCAAGGAGCGGTATTGGTACGTAGAAGGGATGGTGGTGTTCAACCTGAACTTTGCCAATCAAGTCTTGGCAGGTCAGGTCGCGCCAACGGACAGTGCGGTCGCCTTTTCCATCCTGGATAAGAACCTCCAGCCGCGTCCAGCGTATTTGGCACTGCAGGCACTTGAGAAATAGTTTGTGCCCCTATGGAAATCGCCGTCAATGGGTATTTCCTCAACGTGCACCACACCGGCAGCGGGCAGTACGCATACCATCTGCTGCGGGCGCTAGAGAAGCGCAGCGGCGACTTGCGGCTGACGGTGCACGTGCCCTACTTCTCCCGCAACACGATGCGTCCGGTTGGCGGCATCCGCGCGCGCGCGCCGCTGGCCGGGCTGTTGGGCGCTGGCAACTTGGCAAAACTCTGGTGGGAACAGGCAACGTGGCCGCGGCAGACTGCCAAGCTTGGCGAGGGCGTAGTCGGCCACGTGCCTTACTTTGCGCCGCCGCACTACCACAG
>VXOZ01000347.1 GCA_009839775.1 Chloroflexota bacterium
GCCATATTCTGCACGAGATTGGGATGAATCGCCTCACGCAGCAGGATCGTCATGGCGGTGTGGGCATTGAGGTCGGCTGCCGTGACCGGCTTGCGGTCGAAGGTTTCGCCGACGACGATACGGCCCAGCCGTTGCTTGAGATCGGCGAGGTCGCTGGAAAGGCACAGAATGGCCATAATCTCGGACGCAGGCGTGATGTCGAAGCCGCTCTCACGCGGCACGCCCTCCGATCGGCCGCCCAGACCGAGGACGATGTTGCGCAGGGCGCGGTCGTTCATGTCGATGGTGCGCCGCCAGGTCACGCGGCGAGGATCGATGCCAAGCGCATTGCCCTGATGCAGGTGGTTATCGAGCATGGCAGCAAGGAGGTTATGCGCGGAGGTGATGGCGTGAAAGTCGCCGGTGAAGTGGAGGTTGATCTCCAGCGATGGTTCCAGTGTTGCTTTCCCACCGCCGGTGGCGCCGCCCTTGATGCCGAAGACCGGGCCGAGCGACGGCTCACGCGTACATGAAAGGGCGTTCAATCCCATGTTGAAGAGCGTCTGCGCCAACCCGACGGTAACCGTAGTCTTGCCCTCACCGGCCGACGTGGGAGAAATTGCGGTTACCAGGATGAGCTTGCCGTCCGGCTTCTCCGCGAGACGCTCCAACACCTGCGTGCGTATCTTGCCCATGAGCGGCCCGTAGCTGCTGAATTCGTCGGACTCCAGGTCGAGTCTGCTCGCAATCTCAGTAATTGGTTTTGGTGTGTAGACTTCGGATGTGTTCGGCACGGCGATTCTCCTGTCGAATCAAGTAAACTTACAGACTCGTTGGCATAGGCCAAATGCGAGGACCGGCGGGTACACACATGGTGGCAGGGCTTCCACGCGCAGTAGCTTAGAGCCGGTTTTCCACAGTAGAAAATGCGCCCTGGAATTCAGATGCCGCAAGACTATTGCTCCACAGGGCTACACAACGCGGGTTCCCACCAGATGCGCGTTCCTCTACGTTGCCACCAGTTCTTGGCTCGGCTCCGGTCGCACGCCCTGGCGGAGTAGCGTCTGCACGGAATCCTCTGCTACCTGCAGAGTCCGGTCGATGTCCGCGTCCGTGTGCGCAAAGCTGACGTGGTTGCGCTTGATGTTCATCGGCAGCTTGAAGACGCCGCGCTTGACGCACTCCTGTCGGTAACGCACAAAGAAGTCGGCATCATTCTGCAAGAGGTCGGTGAAGTTGCGCGCGGGTCCATCCATGAAATACGTGACAAACACAGACCCGAACCCCTCGACGTTTGCGGGAATGCCGGCATTTTCCATGACTGCGGTTAAGCCCGCGCGTATCCGGTCGCCGAGGCGGAAGACTTCCTTGTGGACGTCCTGTGTCTCCATGATCTCGATGGTAGCCAGCGCAGCCGCGGTGCCGACGGCGTGACCGTTATAGGTACCGGCAAAGAACGTATCACCGCCGGGAGCGGTATTGAAGCGCGACATGATTTCTCGCTTGCCACCCACGGCCGCCAGCGGAAAGCCGTTTGCGATGGCCTTACCCAGGGTGGTCACGTCCGGGGTAACACCCGCGACGCTCTGATACCCGCCCAGACCGTGGCGAAAGCCAGTGATCACTTCGTCAAAGATCAGCACGATGCCATGAGCGTCGCTCAACTCGCGCAACGCTTCCAGGAATCCTGGCAACGGGCGCACGCAGCCGATGTTGTGGGGAATCGGCTCCACGATGATGGCGGCGATCTCGCCCTCGTGGGCTCGTATGGTGTCTTCCACCTCATCGGCATCGTTGAAGGTGCAGATGAGCGTGGCATCGGCAGTCTCTGCCATCATGCCCGCCGAGAGAAAGTCTCGCTTGCCGATCATGTCCGGCGCGCTGATGACGTTGCGCAGTACCGCGTCGTGCCAGCCGTGGTAGCAACCTTGGAATTTGATGATTTTCTCACGGCCGGTATGTGCGCGGGCAACGCGCAGCGCGTGAAACGTCGCTTCCGATCCGGCGTTGGTGAAAAGCACTTGCTCGATGGACGGCACGTGCTCGACAACTTTTCCGGCCAGCGCGATCTCCTGCGGTGTGGCGCCGACGCCGTAGAGGTCGGTCTCCCACAGAGCATCCTCGACGCGTTGCACCACCAAGGGATGGACGTGTCCCAAGATGAAGGGGCCGAAGGCAGCATGGTAATCAAGGTATTCGTTGCCGTCAACGTCCCAAATGCGGGCGCCCTCCGCGCGGTTGAATACCAGACGGGGTTCTATGTTGCGAATCGACGTGTGCACACCGCCCGGCGCGTACGCCTCGGCCTCGGTGAATAGTGCTGCACTCTGCTCGGTTCGTACCATCGTTCAATCCTCTTCGCGTCCATTTCTGCCTCGTTCAGCCTCACTTGGGCGTGACGTAGCTTAGTGGATCTTTGTGGACTCTACGACCATGATAACGGAATTTGACGCGCCGCACCCATGCCGGTGTGAACTGGAAAGACAATTAGGACGCTATAGGCAGCAGGTCACGACCTGCCCCCGTGCCTCAGCGGGAAAGCACCACGCGGTCACGCTCGGACAACGGCAAATGCACCCGCGCGCCGTTGGAAGCGTGCGAAGCGTACACCGCAAGAGCAAGTTCGAGAGCAGCGCGGCCAACGCGGCCGTCGGAGCGGCTGGGACGGTCTTCCTCAATACAGCGGAGGATCTCTTCTACTGCTCCCTGCATGCCGCTGCGCGGATACGCGACCAGCGGAAATGGCCGCTTGACCATCGTGCGGGTGGCGGAATCGAACGTGAAGAACTCCGCCTCGCTGCTGCTGAGGCGCAAACGACCGGCAGTGCCAATCACGTCAATCTCGAACACCGGGCCGCTCTGGCCGTCGATGAAGCCCATCACCCCATTATGGAAACCGACATATGCGGTGCCGCCGGCATCTGAGGCCACGTCGGCGCCGGGGGCAAGAATGCCCATCACCCAGGCGGCCGGACTCTGGCTGAACATGAGCATCACGTCGAGCCAGTGAATGCCCGTGTGGATCAGCACGCCGGCGAAGTGCGCCGAGATGGTGCGGACGTTACCGATGCGGCCGTCTGCAATCAGTGCAAGCGCGGTCTCGTAGTAGGGATCCCAGCGCCGGGTGTGATTGATCACGAGTTTGACATTGCGCTCGTCGCAAGCGGCAACCATCTTGTCTGCTTCCGCAAGGCTGGTGGCGATGGCCTTCTCGCAAAAGACCGCCTTTACGCCCGCTTCAGCCGCCGCCAGCGTTACCGGCGCATGGAGCGGCGCGTGGGTGCAGACGCTCACGATGTCAAGGTCTTCGCGCTGCAACATATCCTCGTAGGAGCTGTGAACCGCAATCTCGCCGCATTCCGGTTCCCATTGCTCGACATACGCCGCAGTCTTCTGTGGATCAACGTCAGCAACCGCGCACACACGCGTCTGCGGCACCGCCGCGTAGGCATGCGTGTGGGAATACGGCAGCAGCATGCGTCCCGCGTAGCCGGCGACCTCTTCCTGTATGCTGCTCGCTACACGCCCCAGACCGACGATGCCTACCCGATACATGGCTGCCATGGGCTGTTTGCCCTCCTGCCAAAACTCTGCTCTCTCGCCTTGCGTCTGCGATGAATAGTATCTTACACACTTTGCGCCCTGCCTTGCATACTTCCTGCTCGTAGGGGGGCAAGTCCGTCTCTTGGGCCAGGCAAGGGCGCCGCCTTCTCGTGCGCACTAGCCCCTCATCTAGCGTCTCGCTACAATGATGGTGAATTTCGCGCGCGACTCTCGCATGAGTTAGCGATCAACATTGTGGAGGATCCGGCAGGGCACCCATGCTTCCCGAACGCACGAGCAATCCGCTCAAGTCATTCCGCATCGGTTTGGCGCAAATCAGTCCGCACCTGGGCGATGTTGCGCGCAACATTCAGAAACATCTGGAATTCATCGCCGAGGCGGAGGCGCAAGACGTTGATTTGCTCGTGTTTCCTGAGCTCTCGCTTCACGGCTACTACCTGGAAGACCTCGTAGCGGAGACTGCGTGTCGCTTGGATGACTCGCGGCTGGAGCCGCTCTTGGCCGCCAGTGAAAGCATGAGCATTCTCTTCGGCATGGTGGAGGAGTCTGCCGACCGGCGCTTCTACAATAGCGGCGTGTATCTGGAAGCCGGACAGGTGCACCACGTCCACCGCAAGGTGTACTTGGCAACCTATGGCATGTTCGACGAAGGGCGCTATCTGGCGGCCGGTGAGCACTTGCGCGCCTTTGACACACGCTTCGGCCGCTGCGGGACCCTGATCTGCGAAGACTTTTGGCATCCTTCTGCGGTAAGCATTGTCCATGCCGACGGCGCCGACCTGATCCTCGGCATTTCCAGCGGACCGGGACGAGGCGTGTCCGGCGAATCACAAGACCTGCGCAGCGCGGAGACGTGGCACAACCTCAATAACCTCTATGCCCGCATGTGCACGAACTACGTGGTGTATTGCAATCGCGTGGGGTATGAGGACGGCGTCAATTTTTGGGGCGGATCGGAAGTTGTGGGACCCGATGGCTCGGTGCTTGTGCGCGCGCCGTATTTCGAGGAAGCGCTGGTCACCGCCGAGATTTCGGCTGACGCGTTGCGCCGCCAGCGGTCGCTCTTGCCGCTGCTGCGCGATGAACGGCTGGACCTCACGTATCGTGAATTGCGCCGCATATACCGCGGACGGTATGAATGAAAATTGAGCTTCGTACAGACCTCATCGCGAAAGCGCGCACCGCGCTGGACCTTAACCTGCCGCTCACCAAGGAGATTCTGCACAGCTTCGTTCGCAATGAAGTACACAAGTTCGGCTTCACGCGCGCCGTGCTAAACCTCTCCGGCGGCATTGATTCCGCGCTCTCTGCCTACCTGGCAGCCGGCGCGCTGGGCCCGGCAAACGTGCTGGCGCTGCTACTGCCGTACCGCGAGTCAAATCCCGATAGTCAGGCCGATGCCGAGACCGTTGTAGAGGCTTTGGGGATTCCATCCAAGCTCATGGATATCACGCCGCTGGTGGATCCGTACTTTGCCGAGTTTGCCGATATGGACGTGAAGCGGCGCGGCAACGTGATGGCGCGGGCGCGCATGATCGTGCTCTACGACCAGTCGGTCGCATTCAACAGTTTGCCGTTGGGCACGAGCAATAAGACCGAATTGCTTTTGGGGTACAGTACGCTCCACGGCGACATGGCGAGTGCGGTGAACCCCATTGGCGACCTCTACAAGACCCAGGTGCGGCAATTGTCCCGCCATTTGGGCATCCCGGAGGCAATCATTGAGAAACCGCCGAGCGCCGATCTGTGGCCGGGACAGTCGGATGAGAGCGAACTGGGGTTCGCGTATGAAGACGTTGACCACCTGCTCTACCTGCTGGTAGACGAACGCTACCGATCTGAAGAGTTGTTAGCGTCCGGTTTCGAGACGCAATTCGTTGAGGACGTGACACGCGTGGTGCAGTCCATGCAGTACAAGCGGCGGCCACCGATAATCGCCAAGCTCTCGCAACGCACCATCGAGCGCGACTTTCGCTATCCCCGTGACTGGGGGCGCTAGCTGTAACGCATTGTCTGTGTAGGGGACCGCACTAGTAGCAAAGCTGGGCCGAATTATCGGCGGAGCGAGGCCGCTTGTAGCGTCAGGCGCGATCAACCAGATTACCCTCTCCCTCGAGGGAGAGGGTTAGGGTGTTCTTTGTCCCTTCCGAGTTGCCTTGTCTGCATCGTGGCATTGAGAAAGGCGTAGATGGCGGCTATGTCCGGTCTGCTCTACGTGGTGGCAACGCCCATCGGCAACTTGGAGGACATCACCCTGCGGGCGGTGCGCATTCTCCGTGAAGTAGACGTGATCGCCGCCGAAGACACCCGCCACACCCGCAAGCTGCTTTCCCATCTGGACGTTCACACGCCGCTCACCAGCTTTCACGCCCACAGCGGCACCGCACGCCTGGAACGCATTCTCCGCACGCTGGAGAAAGGCAAGACCGTGGCCTTGGTCACCGACGCCGGCACACCGGGCATTGCCGATCCGGGACAACCGCTCATTGCCGCTGCTGTCGAAGCTGGCATTTCCGTGATCCCCGTGCCCGGCCCCACGGCGGCTGCGGCCGCCGTGTCTATCGCTGGGTTTCCGGGGAGCATGTTCTGTTTCCTCGGCTTCTTGCCGGGCCGCTCCTCCCGCCGCAAACACCTGCTTGAAAGCGTGGCAGACCTGCCGTTTTCGCTTGTGATTTACGCCTCTCCCTACCGAGTGCTGGAAGACCTTGAAACCTGCCGCGCGTGTCTGGGCGATCGTGAAGTCGTGGTCGCCCGCGAGTTGACCAAAGTCCACGAAGAAGTCTTGCGCGGTACGATTGCGGAGACAATTGCGCACTTTACGGAAGTACAGCCGCGCGGAGAATTCACACTTGTGGTGCGCGGTGTGAGTGTGCGCTAGGGAGCGTATAATTCACCCTAGCCCGCTGGGCGTGGATTGTAAGTAACAGGATCTAGGACCGCTGACTGCCGTACAACCGTAGCATACGGTGCCCGGTAGAGCAGATCCGATTGAGACAATCCCCATTGGGATCTTCAGCAGCATGGTAGCCGCGGGGAAGGATGTATTGCCGCGCCAAGGCGGCGCAGGTTGCAAACCTGCGCTACCGGAGGTGGCCGCTGTGAGGGTTGCTAATGCTTGAAATGCGGCGATAAAGATGATGACCGCGGACATTCATTGAACTGATTGTGAGTGAGCCAACGACAATAGCATTCATGGGAGAAAGAGCGCATGACTGAGAAACTCGCCCGCGACGGCGGCACACCGGTGCGGACGACGCCGTTTCCCACCTGGCCGGTCTGGGACGGCGTGGATGAGAAAGCAATCCTGGAGGCGCTGCGTTCCGGCGTGTGGGGACGCAATACCGGCTCACAGGTAGTAGAGTTTGAAGAGGAATTCGCGGCCTTTCAAGGCACAAAGTACTGCATTGCTTTGGTCAACGGAACGTGCGCCTTGGAGCTCGGCCTGCGGGTGCTGGACGTAGAATTCGGCGACGAAGTGATCTGCCCGTCGTATACATTCGTTGCCACGCCCGCCGCGCCTCTATTCTTAGGCGCCATTCCCGTGTTCGCCGACATCGACCCCGCTACCTTCGAGCTCGATCCCGCTTCGGTGGAGGCCGCCATCACGCCCCGCACGAAAGCCATTATCCCGGTACATATCGCCGGCCAGCCGCCCGACATGGACGGCATCCTGACCGTGGCGAAGAAGCACAACCTGCGCGTGCTGGAAGACGCGGCCCAAGCCCACGGGGCTTCCTGGCACGGCCAGGGAGTGGGCGGCGTCGGCGATCTCGGCAGCTTCAGCTTCCAGTCAAGCAAGAACTTGAACTGTGGTGAAGGCGGCGCCATTTGCACGAACGACCAGGAACTGGCCGAACTGACGTGGTCGGTGATGAACGTCGGCCGCCTCCGGGAGGGAGCCTGGTATCAGCATGAGCGCCTGGGCTGGAATTACCGCCTGAGCGAGTTCCACGGCGCGCTGCTACGCGCCCAACTCACCCGCGTGCCGGAGCAAATGGAGCAACGTGAGGCCAACGCCCGCTATCTGGATACCCACCTAGCAGAGATACCCGGCATCACGCCCCAACACCGCCCGGCAGAGGTGACCGGTCATGCCCACCACCTCTACATGCTGCGCTACGACAAGGCGGCCTTTGGCGGCAACGACCGCGCCGCGTTCATCAAGGCACTCAGTGCCGAGGGCATCCCCTGCTCGCCCGGTTACGATTGGCCCTGCCACGAGCA
Organism: Chloroflexota bacterium; assembly: GCA_009839775.1. Classification (GTDB taxonomy): domain Bacteria; phylum Chloroflexota; class UBA11872; order VXOZ01; family VXOZ01; genus VXOZ01. The sequence goes on from VXOZ01000347.1 coordinate 7,768, forward strand.
GAATGCCGTCAAGAATTCGGTAAAGGAAATCCTGCAAAAGCTGGGCCGCACAGATAACCCGCTCGACCGTCCCCTGCCCAATACCGACCGCATCGCCCACGAGGAAGGGGTCTGGCTGCCGCAGAGCGCGCTGCTCGCCTCACAAGACGATATGCGGCAGATCGTGGGCGCGGTGGCAAAAGTGCAACGGGCGTTCAGTATGGAGCGAGCTGCGGAGAGGGTGTGAGGCTGTAGGTTCGCGTGCGGGGCGCCGGTTTGAACGCAGTCTTTGTAGCGCGGGGGCTTGTCCCCCGCTCTTGTTGGCGTGCACGCCAACCGCTGAAGATGGATTCCGGCTTCCGCCGGACTGACGGGTTTTGCCACCGCAATGCCCTGTTCGTAGGGGCATTCCGTACGTAGAAGCACGATATATCGTGCCTCTGCTAATTCGCACTGAGCACGAACTCCGTGCCGTCCTCAACCGCCGCGGTCCAGGTCAACGTGCCGTCCTTCATTTCCGATGAAATACGGCCGCCGTTGACTGTCCCATTGCGCCACGGGGTTTGGGCGCGAAAGGTCAGTTCCCGAGCGGTCACGTCGTCGCGGAGGCCGTCCAGGTTGACGGTGCACGTCGCGCGGTCGGTGCCGATCGCCGTGACCGTCAGCGTGGCAGCGCGGCGCAGGAGCGTATATTCCACCACCTCTTCCGGCACCGTCGCCCAGAGTTCGTTGCCCCACAGCGCGCGCACCTCGCGCAAGCGCGCGTCCAGAATGGCCGGCGTCATGCAGCGGTTCCAGAGGCTGGGGCTGTTGGCTGCGGGCAGGCGGTCCACCACGATGTGCGAAATATCCACCAGCCAGTTACCGCGCGTATTCTCCTTCGTGAGCTCATTCAAGAAGGCGTCGCGCGAGTGGCGGTAGATTGAGACTGTCGGCTCTTCAAGCCAGCGCTCCATGTCGCGCCCAATGGTGTGGCGCATGATGTCCCATACGTCGTAGTCGGACGTATTCCAGGGATTGCCGATGCTGAGCATGCCTTGGTAACCGGCATCTTTCGCCACCGGCAGGATCTTGTCGGCGATGCGCAGGTTGCCCCAGTAAGCAAACAGCCGCACGGGCGCGCCGGTTGCTTTCTCCAGTTCCCACTTGCTCAGGCGCACTTCCAGATCGAGATCGATGCCGTCCTGGTCGGTGGGCACGTGGGTGTGGGAGTGGCTGCTGATCGTCCAGCCTTTGTTGATGAGGAAGCGCAGTTGTTCCGGGTTCATGTAAAACACCTCGCGCATTGAGGTGCCGCGCACCAGACGCTGCTGTCCCAGGTGCCCGCTCACGGTGCAGACGTGCCCCGGAATGTCGTGCTCCTCGTGGATGGGAAACGAGTTGCAAATGGCATCGATGGTGCCTTCGTCGTAGGTCATGGAGTAGACGAACTGGGCGTCATACTTCCAGGGGGTGATTTCGATGCTGATTTCATTTGGATCGCTCATGGAATTCTCCGGTTGGGTGCGGTCAATACGTCAGTCTCACCGTGAAGACGATCCGTTCGTGCTGAGCTTGTCGAAGCATGAGCGGATCGCGGCACAGTACCACAAAATGCGTTGGGTCTCATAGTTCGCAAACGTGTTTTGCCTCAAGGTCAATTAGTCCAGTACCCCACACGCCCGCAAGACCGTCTCCTGCGTGATGTAGTCGTGCTCCTTGGAATAGGGGAATTCCATCTCACCGCGAATGCAAGCCGCGAGCTCGATTAGGTCATCCTCATAGCGCGGGATGTTCTCGAACGGCACGTCCTGCCAGCCGGCCTGGTAGCCGCCGCGCGGCTCGTTAAGGAAGAGGCGTCCCGCCGGTGGTTCCAAGGGCGTCAGCACGATGCTGCCCTCGCTGCCGCACACGGCAAAGTGGCGCCGTTCCTTCGAGCCCTGCTCAAGCAACGAACTTTCTATAATGCCAACAGCTTTCTCGTACTCCATGACAGCAACCGTATTGTCTTCCATGCTTACGTCAAACTGCCCGTCCCGGCGCAGGAAGGGCGTGACCTTCTCCGGCCGGCCCATGATGAGCGTGAGCATGTCGAGCAGGTGGCAGCCCAACTCGAGCATGATGCCACCGGGATACTGTGACAGCCGCTCGCGGGTGGCGGGATCGCTGGCGGAGTTGATGCCGCCGCGCACATAGTGCACGTCGCCCAGCCAGCCCTCGCTCACTGCCTGCCGCACCAGGTTGAAGCCGGGGTTGTAGCGGAACATGTAGCCCATCTGAATGATGAGGCCCTGCTGCGCCGCTTTGTCGAGCAACGCGCGCCACCTGGGGAGGTCCATGCCCGCTGGCTTGTCGAGGTGGATGTGCTTGCCGGCAGCGATGGCCTTCTCGCCCAGCGGCAGCAATTGGGGCACCTCGCTCTCGACGGCAATCATCTGGATAGTGGGGTCGTCGAGGACTTCCACTTCTTCCAGCCACGTGAGACCCTGCCAGCTCTCCTCCTGCTGGCGCTGTTGACGCCAGCTATCGTCCGGCTCGCAGACGCCTACAAAGTCCCACTCAGGAAAGTTACGCATTACGTTGAGCTTGCCCAAGGCATGCGAGTGCCCGGTACCAAGCACGGCACAGCGAATTGGATTCACGATCTCATCACCTCACCCTCGTACAGTCTGTCCATAAACTTGCCTGTCAGTATACTTTGCGGATAGTCACGGTACAAAACGGTGGCAAGAGAAAGGGCGGTGCATGAAGGTCAGCCGGGTGCACGTTGCGCTCTGTCTCTGTATGGTATAGATGGAAACTACTACTAAGAGAGAAGAAGGGGAAACACATGAAGCTTGTCACCTACGCAAACGATAGCGGCCCGCGGGCGGGTCTGCTGGATGGAGACCACGTCTATGACCTGCAGGAAGCCGCCGACGCCTTTACGGCCCAGGCCGGCGCGGTCGGCGCTAAGTTGCCAAGTGACGTCAAGGCATTGCTCGAACTCGGTGACGTCGGTTTGGGGCAAGCGTGCCGCGTCTTGGCGTTTGCGCAAGAGCAGGGCGGTGCGGCGTCATTTGCCCATGCCGCCGACGACGTGAAACTCCTGCCGCCGATTACGCGCCCAGACAAGGTTATCTGCTTGGCGGGTAACTTCGCCGACCACATTCGCGAGGGCGGCGGCGAACCGCCGGAAAAGTCGCACCAGACGCCGCGCTATTTCTGGAAGCCCAATTCGGTGCTCGTGGGGCAGAACCAACCGGTGCGGCTGTGGGAAATGTCTAAGAATGTGGACTGGGAATTGGAGCTGGCCGCCGTCATCGGCAAGACCGGACGCGACATTTCCGCCGCCGACGCGCCTGACTACATCGCCGGGTATACGATCTTCAACGACATCTCGTCGCGGGACATGAACCTGCCGTGGGAGCGCGAAGAGCGCGAGATGGACGACTTCTTCGACTGGCTGAACGGCAAGTGGTTCGATACCCACGGTCCCATGGGGCCGTACATCCTAACGGCGGATGAGATTCCCGATCCCCATAACCTCGCCATGTCGCTGAGCGTCAACGGCATCGAGCGGCAGCGCGGCAATACCGGCCAGATGATCTTCAACTGTTTTGAATTGATCGAGTACCTCACACGCATTATCACGTTGGTGCCCGGGGATGTCATTTCCACCGGCACCCCGGCGGGAGTGGGCGAGGCAGCCGGTGTCTCCCTCAAAGACGGCGACGTGATCGAGGCGACTATCGAGCGGCTCGGCACGTTGCGCAATCCGGTGCAGGGCTAGCCGAAAAGCTACATACAGTCGCGGTGCCTCCGATCGGCCACAGCTTTGTCGCAAAGTGCAACTTCTATGCAGCCGAGAGCAGAATCGCGCGTTACGGGTTAAGCGCGTCGACCCGTTCGTCCTGAGCTTGTCGAAGGATGAACGGGTCTCCCGTATGCTTTCGCCCACAAGGGGAACCTGCGCCTAGTAGCTTGGAATGACGGCAGAATGCGCCGGAACGAGGAACAGATACATAACCCCTGAGCGCTGGCGCAATGTAGGAACGCAGCGTGATCGTTTGCACAGCTACCGCTGCCCCACAACAGCATGAGCAGATCGGGTGGTAGAATGAATTTAAAGCAACCCAAGTACTGAAAGCGAGCGTGAAAGCGACATGCGTGTATGGAGCTGGTGGCGGCTGGTACTGGCAGGGGTATTGCTAACCTTAGCGCTCAGCGCCTGCGCGCCAAGTCTCCCCTTCTTTTCGTCGGGCGACGCAGCCGGTCTCGAAGAGCTCTTGGCGCAAGGCCAGGAAGCCCTGCAGAAGGGCGACTTGGAAGCGGCTATGGAAATCTACAACGAGGGCGTGGACAGGTATCCGGATGACTCCCACGTGTACCATCAACGCGCCCTCGTGCACGCGCAACTGGGCGATATCGCCAGCGCGCTGCGGGACATGGACCGCTCCATCGAGCGCGATCCCGAAGATGCCAGCCACATCTTCTTCCGGGCCAATATCTTCCTCAACATCGGCAACCTGCAAGGCGCGCTGGAGGACCTCACGCGGCTCATAGAGCTTGATCCGGCCTTTGTGGAAGCCTATCTGGCGCGGGCCTCGATCTACTATGCGCAGAACCGCATGGACGAGGCATTGGCGGACATGGGCACGGCCATCCGGCTGCGTCCCAATGAGCCGGAACTCTACTTCCGGCGGGCCAGTCTGCGCTTGACGCGGAATGATTTCCAGGGCGCGATAGATGACTTGGATAGGGCAGTTGAGATCAATGCTGATTATGCCGAGGCTTACTACGTGCGCGGCTTGTTGCAGCAGGTAGAGGGTAATTTGGAGGCCGCGCTCGCCGACCTGAGCAAGGCCGTGGAGTTAGCCCCCGATCAACCGCAGCCCTACGTCGCGCGGGCGGGCATCTTCCAAGAGTTGGAACGGTACGAAGAGGCGTTGATAGACCTGCAACAGGCCATGAACATTACGCCGCAGAGTCCCGAGCCGTATGCGGCCCGCGCTGAGGTATACCGCGCCATGGGTCAACTCCCGCAAGCCCTCGACGACGCGAATCGCGCCATCGACCTGGGGCAAGGCGACCCGCGCTATCTCGTGACGCGCGCGGCAGTCCTGGCTGCTCAAGACAACCTGGCGCAGGCGCTGCGTGACCTGAATAGTGCGTTGGAGACGGATCCTGGCTTGGCGCAGGCGCTGCTGCAACGCGGCGAAGTCTATGAGAAGCAGGGCGAGACGCAGAAGGCGATAGACGACTTCAACCGGATACTCGCCATACCCGCTTCGGATGAAATGCGCCAGAAGGCCGAAGAGGCGCTGCAGCGTCTGCGCGGCTAAGCGCGGCCCGCGCCGTTCTCCTTGGCGTTCCCGAGTATGGACGAAAGGATACCCATCTCCCCGGTAGCGCAGGTTTGTAACCTGCGCCTCATGCGAAATCGCCGGGTAACGCGCTCCTTGCTCCTTACACTAGGCGGGGGACAAGCCCCAATGCTGTCGCATTAAGACGGTACGCTCATTGGGCGCGCTCTGCCCCCTCTCCATGGGGAGAGAGCCGGGGTGAGGGGAAATGGCAGGCGCCGACAGGCGGGCGCAGAGCCTGCCCCGTACGTGATACGGGGTTGCAAACCTACGCTACCGGGGACGTGAGGCGCGGTATTCATTGCCACTTTGTCCGTGGGGGCTTTGCCCCCGCATGCGACAACATTGGGGACAAGCCCCCGCGCTACGGCGCTCTCACCCTCTATTTTGAGCAATGACAGGTAAGTCTACTGTAGCTTATGGCACTGGCTCATGCCTCGACCGTCGACTCTGCCGCATTGCCGCCGTGTTCCCGGCGTGACGAGGATGAGACAGGCTCCCGAAACGCGACATCCTCCAATGCGGAGAGCAGCCCGAAGAGTATCCCCAGCAGGATGCCGATGCTGTGCACGAAGAGGCTATCCACGAGGCTGTGGGCGGAGAAGGCGGCCAGACTGCCCATGAGTCCCAGCGCCAGCATGCGCCCCCAGGCATCCGGCGACTGCCGCCACGCGCGTATGGCCAGACGCCACGCCACGAGCAAGAAGAGCAGAAAGGCTATGAGGGTGAGCACCCCGCCTTCCGCCGCCAGATTCAGGTAGTAATTGTGGGCGTGGCCGACGCCCGTCGGCCAGCCAGGTAGGGCATACACCTCATACGCTTTGGGGTAGTTGCCAATGCCGACGCCAAGGTAGGGGTTTTCGGCGAACATCCGCCAGCCGGCGTACCATTGCGAGACCCTTTCCAAGATGGCCCAGTTGTCGGCGTTGGGACCGGCGCGCAACTCCTGCGCCAAGCGCGTGCCGTACACGAACAGGTCGGTAACGCGGGAGAGTACGGCCTCGGGAATCACGCCCAAGATGAGAACGATCAGGGTTGCGGTGAAGCCGCAGTATGCCAACGCGATGGCGCGCAGCCGGTTGCGTTGGCTTTCCAGCAGCCAGACCAGGCTCAGCGCCGCCAAGGTTCCCAGCCACGCGCCCCGCGAGAGACTTACCAGAATACCGCACGCGATTGCCAGGGCGATGCCCCACCCCACCAGTCGCAAGCCGGGCCGCGGCGCCATTAACGCCATGGCTAACGCAACCGGCAGGATGAGCGCCAGGTAGCCGCCGTACGGGTTCGGTTGTCCGAAAGTCCCGTGCGCCCGCATCAGAATGCCCCCGGCGAGGAAGTGCGGCGGACCGATGCGGAAAGCGACCTGCAGCAGGCCGATGCCTACCTCGGCCAGCGCCGCCAGCAGCAGCACTCCCACCAAGCCGGCGAGCACGCGGCGGCTCCGTACCGTGGTAGCGGTGACGAGGTAGATGACGAAGAGTTCAGCCCACTTGCTGATTTCCTTGATGCTCAGCAGCAGGCTCTCGGCGGTGAGCGCCGAAAGCACCATGGGTATGAGCGCGATGACGATTGGTATAGTCAGTGTGGGCAGCGCGGGTGCGCGCCAACGTCCCGCGAGCATACCCGCCAGCCAGGCGAGGCCAATGAGCGCTATCAGCGGTTCGTTGATCGTAATATCGACGTTGTCCGGCAGGCTGATGGTGCGCACGCTGCCAAAAGGAACGGTAAAGAGAAGCATGCCGACGCCCACAAGCGGATGGGCAAAGACGGCCAGGGTTCCCGCGACCGCGCCAAATGTCAGAAGCGCCCACAGGGGAGGCAAGAACCATGCGACGAGGAGGACGGCAAGCATGCCGAGGACGCCAAGTATGCGCCATCTTTGCAGCGAAAGACGTTGGCGGGCGTGAAATTGGTCGGAGAGCGTAGCCAAATGTCCTATCATGGATTTCACTATAGCATGGGGTGGCGCGGCGCCGATTTCCCCTCAACCCGGCCCTCCCCTGTAAAGACCGGGTTGACGGGTAACACTTGTTCGGGTTGATAGGTTACACATTTTGCTGAGTGACAAATACGGGCGCTTCGCGTCGGACCGAGAAGAAGACTCTTGAGGCAACACAATGCGCTCAGATCCAACGCGTAATCTGTGACAGGGCAACAAACCGTTGTAGTTCTAAAGCGAGCGAGCCATTCGATGAAACGAGAGCGTGAGCCGCTGCGCTGGCGGGAAGTGGCCCAAGCGGTGCGGCAGCAACATATCGGTCGCAGCGTGGTCTATCGCACGGAAGTCGATTCCACAATGGAGGTCTGCCACGCGTTGGCGCGCGCGGGCGCTGATCCCGGAGTGGTTGTGGTGACCGACGCCCAGAGCGCCGGGCGGGGCCGGCAGGGCCGCGCCTGGCAAGCGCGGCCTTCTACTTGCCTGCTTTTCTCGGTGCTCTTGCGGCCTGCGTTGACGCGCGACCAGTGGCCGCACGTGTTGTGGCCGTTGTCGCTGGCTCTGCAGGAAGCCACGCAGAGCGTTACCGGCCTCCAAACAGCGATCAAGTGGCCGAATGACCTTGTGTTTGGCGGTAAGAAGCTCGGGGGTCTGCTTGCCGAGACGGCGGCAAACGGCGTGGTGGTCGGCGCGGGCCTTAACGTCAATTTCCCCGCAGCCGCCCTTGCGCTCGACCAGCCGCTTACCACGCTCTCAGACGCATTGGGGCAGCCGGTCTGCCGCGAAGAACTCTTGATCGCCAGCCTGCGGTCATTCGAGC
>VXOZ01000143.1:0-3588 GCA_009839775.1 Chloroflexota bacterium
CGAAAGGCGCGCCACGACAGCTTCGGTTGCCACACTCTTTGATTCACTGCCATCTGTCACGCTCCCCGTTTCTGTTCCCCCTCACCCCGGCCCTCTCCCCCAGGGAGAGGGAGACTCTTCGCCTACCGGGACTTGCAAGACCTGTCCCTCACGCAATGCGAGGGTGAAGGTGAAACATAGGATACTCCACACACATGATACTGTGTGGTGCCGTGAGCGTACAGCCCTTTGGCCGGCGCAGAGCCTGCCCCGTACTCGATACGGGGTTGCAAACTTGCGCTACCGGTCAGCGCGTACAGCTTTTGCCCCTGCGCGCCGCGCGGGATAGAATAAGTCAAAGAGGCATTACGCGTGGCGCGCCAGCCTGTATGCGTGGCGCGCCAGTCGTCGCGCGAGACGCGCAAGTCGTTCAGCAAAGCGTAAAGAGTTGCGCGCTTGCCGTACCAGGTGGTGCGCGGTTGCCGCCGGGAAAAGAGCACATATGTTTGACATCGGCCTGCCGGAACTCATGATCATCCTGGTGCTGGGCCTGGTCCTGCTGGGACCGGACCGTCTGCCCGGGGTAATTCGCCAGTTCACCGGCTTCATCCGCATGCTGCGCTCGAGCTATGGCGACGCGCTGGCGGTTTTCAAAGATCAACTTGGCGACGTACAAGAAGATATCGATGCGATTCGGGGTGAGCTATCTTCAATCCAGGGCGAAGTCCGCTCTACCGCGGAGGACGTGGAGAAAGACGTCAAGGAAGTAGAGAGCGAAGTAAAGACCGCCGGCGCGGACATCCAGCGCGGTCTCGATGAGACAGCGAAGGAAGCCGGAGCGACGCGCCCGGACCAGATTGGCGCGGAAGCCAATGCCCCGGCAGCGGTTGCCGCTACGGCGCCGCCCGCGCGCCCCAAGTTGAGCGAGCGCGGCGCCGCCTGGACGCCCCAGGGAGCTCAGTCCGGCGGCGGCTCTCCTTTGCAGCAAGACCTCTTTGCCGGACTGATGCGCAGCCTCCAGACTCGGCTCGGCGACGACTGGCTCGAGGAGCAAGCAGACATCTATCGCGATCTCGGCGCCCGCGCCGCCGAACGCAGCACACAAGACGACCAGGATGTTGCTGCGCTGGTGCGCACGTGGGCGGATATGCACAGGAACTCGCTACCCGACGGCAGCTTGCAGATTATTGAGACCGGCAAGGACTACCGCGTCCGCATGCGGCAGTGTCCCTTCAGTTTTGCCGAGACTAACGACGTGGCGTTGTGCCAGTCGTGCAGCGCGTATGACCTGGCATTCTTGCAGGAGCGATCGGCTAACGTGAAATGGGACTCCCATCTCACGGCAGGCGATCCGTGGTGCGAGTTGGTATTCGCCAAGCCGCCCCCGCCGCCAAAGCCGGAGCCCGTCGCTGCCGAACCTACCGTTGCAGAAGACGGGGATGGCGCCAGCGCTTCCACAGAGGCGGTGCAGCCTTCGGAACCGCAAGAGCCCGCAAGCGCAGGTGAGGCTGCCCAGGAACATTCCGAATTTGCTTCCCTTGCTGGAGCTTACAGCGCCCCGGCAGACGAGCCGGATGCGTCTAGAGCCGCTGCTCAAGAGCAGTCAGGTGCGGAATCGATTGAAGCCGAAAAAGAGGCTAAGGCGAAAGACGGAGCTGCGCAAGCTGCTGCGGCAGAACCGGCCACTGTTGAAGCGTCGGCGGATAGCGATGCGGCTGAGAAGGCCGGCTCCGGCAAGAAAGAGCCTACCGCATGAAGGTGGAGACCTTCGTGCGGGGTCCGCTCCTCAATAACGTCTATCTGCTGTGGGACGAGGACAGCAAAGACGCGGCCATCATCGATCCCGCGATGATGAGCGAAGACGTGCTGCAGACTATCCAGGACAATCAGCTCACGCTGCGCTACATTCTCAATACGCACCGCCACTTCGATCATGTCGATTGCATAGACTTCTTCCGCGAAAAGACCGGCGCGCCGGCCTTCCTGCACCAGGATGATGCGGCGATGCTCAAAGACCAGTTAGGGATCGTGCCGGACGTGCTCCTGCAGGGCGGCGAGGAATTGGCGCTCGGCAGTCTCACCATACGCACGCTCCACACTCCCGGCCATACTGCGGGCGGCATGAGTTTCCTGGTGGAGGATCACCTCTTTGCCGGTGATACGCTCTTTGCCGGATCGGTGGGCAGGAGCGACTTCGAGGATAGTGACGGTGAACTGTTGCTCGAGGTCATTGCGGAGAAGATCCTGCCGCTGCCCGACGGGACCCGTGTGCTCGCCGGCCACGGCGATGAGACCACGGTTGGCGCTGAGCGTGCCAACAATCCCTTCTTGCAGGGATTGATTGGGTAGGCTGGGAAGCTCGCTCGAAATTCAAGGTACCCCAGTTCAAGGCTCTCACACCTGCGCTATGTACAGGATGCCGTTTCCATTTCAATGACAAGCGCTCCCATCTGTACTTATAGTAAGCGTGTATTGCCCATTAGCATTGCAAGTGGCCCTTCGCCCACGCATGAGGCGCGGTCTCACCGTTCGGCCTGAGCCTGTCGAAGGCTGAACGGGAGCAGTTTAAGAGACTGGCATTCACACGCGTTTGTTCAACCAGTGATACTTCGACCCTTCGTCAGAGCCTGTGCTGAGCCTGCCGAAGCGCTCAGGACAGGCAGGCTCAGTACGAACGCTAGATCTGAATCACCACTAGGGCACCCAGCGCTGTTCTAGCGTGCGCCAACTTTTACACCCGCTCTTTAGCAGCATACGCGGTACAATGATACGTGTTGGCCTGAAAGACTTATCCTGAGTACATGACGCACTTTCACCTATCGACGAACTTGGAAAGCACATCGCTACATACGAGTGCGTGAACTGGCTAGGAAGGAATTGAGAGGTAGATGCAATGACAGACGAACAAAAGCACGAGCACGATCATGACCACGAGCATCACCAGGGGCGTTCCATAATCGCCCGGCAGCCGTATCGCCCGCCGCCGTGCGAGGCCGATGACAATGAGGCGGAAGCAGCGGCGCGGCGGCAAGATGAAGCGCGCGCCCAAGCGGGAGAGCGCGGCCATGCGGACGAACATAAGGAGCATGGACATGGCCAGCACCAACACGGGGGCGGTGAGGGAGAACACGCGCACGACGATCACGGCCACGGCGGGGCCGCCGCGACGTCTTCTCCCGACGAGCATCGCCAGGCCGGCGCGCAGCAGTTTCCCTCTATTGACTGCGCGGTGATCACGGTCAGTGACACGCGCACGGAGCTCGACGACAAGTCCGGCGCGCTCATTCAATCCATGCTCAAAGAGGCCGGCCACCAGATCGTGGGCTACCGCTTGGTGAAGAACGACGCGCAGCAGATCACGCAGGCGCTTACGCACATGCTGGCGGGACGGGCGCGCTTTGTCATGCTGACCGGCGGCACGGGTCCCGGCACGCGGGACATCACGGTGGAGACCGTGCAGTCGCTGCTGGAGAAAGAGCTGACGGGCTTTGGCGAACTCTTCCGCATTCTGAGCTATGAGGAAATCGGCGCCGCGACCATTCTCAGCCGTGCCACCTCAGGCCGCATCGGCAACAAATTCGTCGTCTGCTGCCCCGGCTCATCCGGCGC
>VXOZ01000143.1:3598-15141 GCA_009839775.1 Chloroflexota bacterium
ATCCGGCGCCGTGCGTCTTGCGCTGAGCGAAATCCTCATTCCCGAATTGGCCCATATACTTCGTGAAATGAACCGGTGAGGTAAGCCAATGCGAGTTCTCTTTCTCGGTACGGCGGCCGCCGAAGGCTATCCGGCGGTTTTTTGCGAATGCGCGCACTGTTCGGCGGCCCGCGCGCGGGGCGGGCGGAATATCCGCCGCCGCTCGGCAGCGATGGTGAACGACGACTTGCTGATTGACATCGGCCCCGATCTGGTGGCGAGCATGCACGATGCCGGGGCGAACTTCGGTCGCGTTGCCACGTTGCTCATCACCCACGCCCACGGCGATCACTTCCACCTGCCCAATCTCTACATGCGTCGGAGCAACTTTTGCGCTACGTCGCCGGCCCATATGGAAGTCTATGGCACACCGCCCACTATCGGAGCGACACAAGCGGAGGCCCAAGCGCGCGACCTCTCCGAAGAGGAGTTTCGCCTGCGCCTGAATACCATTCAGCCCGGCGACACCTGGCAGACGGGGCGGTACCGGGTCACAGCCTTTCCGGCGGCGCATGCGGAAGAACTGGAGGCGGTCTTCTTTGCAATAGAAGAAGGTGGGCGGACACTACTCTACGCCTCAGACACCGGCCCCTTTCCCGACGAGACCTGGCGGCAACTCCAGGACTTCCGCTTCGACTGCGCGATCATTGAATCCACAATGGGCATCGGCCCGCCTGGCACGCACCATCTGTCCATGGAGCAGTGCGCCGAGCACCACCAAAGGCTAAAGGACGAGGGTCTACTCAAGCCCGGCGCGCGGCAACTCGCCACGCACTTCTCCCACAACCGCACGCCGCCGTATCTGGAGTGTGTGGACTTCTTTGCGCCGCACGGGATCGAGCCTGCGTACGACGGCTTGGTGGTCCAGGTTTAGGCTTTGCGATAGATGACTGGGCTTGTCGGTGCAAAAGAGACGTAGTGGACGTGGAAAGGTAGAAGCAATAATCCGTAGCGCTGGGGCTTGTCTCCCGCCCAATTAATGGACTGCGGAGAACGGACAAGATGGATTCCCGCAAAAGCGGGAGTCACCATGGCCTTGCCAAGGCCGCACAAGGGAATGAAAATGAACGCACACCTCTCCGTTCGTGCTGAGCCTGTCGAAGCATGAAGGGTGAGAGGAGTGCTGAAAATCTGTGTTACCCATTTCCTCCGGCGTTCACCCTTCGACGATGCTCAGGGCGAACGGTAGATTGGCTATTTTCATGGTAGTGTCGGAATTGAACGCTTGATAGTGTATGAGAATTGGTCGACTGACAGTGATTGAAATCTGTTGTTAGAACTACATTAAGTGTGCGCCCGCCCGAAAGCGGTCATCCGAGCTCTTGCTATGGATGACGCAAAAAAGCAAATGGCGAACCAGCTAAACCGCTCGTTTAAACCGAGAGTGTGTTGGAGGGAAAGTGACTTGGAGCCAGTATTCGAAACCATTTGACTGCCATGTAGCGCGGGAGGTCAGAGCAAGGTATGTTGGGCACGTTTGGTTGGACAGAATTGTTGATTATGCTACTTTTCTATCCGTTGCCTGCCTATATAGCTGTCTGGCGAAAACATCCTCAAACTCTCTTGATTTTGTTGGTTACGCTTTTGCTGGGCTGGACACTCGTAGCATGGATAGTTTCACTCATTTGGTCACTCCGAACGCCGCAAAGCAAGGCCTAGTAGCTTCAAACGAATTGAGAATCTATTGTTGGGCGCGACGAATGTAGGCAACGAGGTTTGACGAGACTTCAGGTGGCCAGACGCAATGACTAGTCTGCAATTTGCTGCTCAATAATGAGACACGACGTATGCGAATTTTCCCACGAATCCTCATCGCCAAGAGTCTGGTTGGGTAAGGGCTATGGGCCTTACGCGCCGTAAACTTCTCCTTTCAATTGGCTCGCTGCCCGCGCTCCCGCTGCTGGCGGCGTGTGGGAGCAGTTTGCCCGACTCCATACGACCTGACGCGAATTCCAACGTGCCGACGGTGCACGTTGTGGCGCCCAATATCACCCTGATCTCCGCCACGAATCTCATCCGCGCTATTCAGGCGTGGAATGGCGGCGATATCGACCCGGCGGGGCCGAATGAACGCTTCCGCATCTCCTTGCAGATCATCAAAGCGCGGGACGACGGCGGTGTAACCGCCAGCGGCAGCCCGCCGACGTGGTCGTATTTTCGCCGGGGCATCGACGCTGAGGCCGCGGCCGGTCGGCCGGCGGACATCGCCATGCTTACCGGCGGCATCCATGCGCTTCCAGGCATCGCTAGCCCGTTCTTTGGGCCGCTCAACGAATTCGTGCAGCGCGACCGCAGCTTTCTCAATGAGTTCATCACGCCGGCGGTGGAAGCCACCACGTTCGGGGGCCGTGTCCAAGCCGTGCCGGTAGTGCTTGGCGCCGGGGTGATGGCGTGGCATCCGGACCGGTTTGACGATACCGACCTGGCGCCGCCGCCCGCTTCGTGGACCTGGAACGATCTGGCGTCGCTGGGTCAAGAATTCATGACCGCCGCGCGTGCCCGCAACAAGGATGATTGGTGGGCCATCGGCGAAGGCCTCTACACGGCGCTGTGGGCGCACCTCATGGCGCAATCCGGTGGGGGCGTGCTCAATCTAGAGGAGGGCCGGCTGAGCCTCACTTCCGATCAGACACGCGCGGCGCTCCAGTGGTGGCGCGATCTGGCCTACACGCACCGCATCATGCCGACGGGGGCCGACATGTCGTTCTTTGACATGACGCGCTTAGCGCCACGCAAGCGCGCCGCGCTCCACCACCATATGGTTTACTCCGGCGAAAACATCGGCGGCGGCTGGAAGATACAGAATTCGCCGTCCTTTGCCGGAAATGCCAACAGCTCGCTCTACGTCATGGATGTGATGGGCATCCACGGCAAATCGGTGCAAACCGAGTTGGCCTACGAGGCAATCAAGGCGCTCGCGCCCCATGTGGCGCTCCGCTCGATGGTGCCGGCCTGGATACCCGCCCTGAAGCACGTGGAAAACCCCTCTGGCGAACGGCCGGAACTAGCCATGGTGGAGGAGCGCGTGCCGGTGGTCATGCAGGCGCTGCGCAACGGACGCGGCACAACGACGCTGCCCTGGACCGAAATCGGCACGCTCCTGCTGAAAACCATGATTGAACCGCTCTACAACGGTGATCTCGACGTGGCCGACGCCACAGAACGCGCGACCCGCGCCGTGGCGAACGCCCTGCCGGGGGTGCTGGTCTAGGGCACAAGCTCGGGCAAGGCGCGTTGGCGGCTGACAAGCCGTGGACGTTTGACGCGAAGCGGCTTTGAATCAGTCTACCAGCGGCTCCAGTTTCCCCAGCAGGACCTCTACGCGCTCGATACCGTCTTGCACGGAATTGTCCGTCTGCCAATTCTCGTAGAAGTTCATGTGCAAGGAGTTAGCCGCTTTAAAGAGGGCTAGTATTTCCGGGTCTCCCGTCTCGTAGTATATCTTGTCTATTGCTTCGAAAAGGTAGCGATGCCCGTCGTGCTGCCATCCTCTGTGCTGAGCCACGGCTTTCACCGCGTGCGCAGCCGCACCCCAGGCCTTCTCCGAGGCCTGTAACCTGTCACCTTGTGCAAACTCTTGCTGTGCTTGGCGCAGGAATTGGCGGCTGATGCGCAGGTGTTCTTCTACCTTGGGGTCCCTGCCATTGACTCGCGTAGCCACGATGTGCTCCGTGTTCTGGCTGCTGCTGTCCTAGCGCATAATGCGCTTAATCTACACTGTATCACGATTAGTTAATCATCATAGAACTACTTCCGCGCTGGGCTCGCTCTATTTGCAGATTCGCTCGACTTCTCGCTCTGCATTAGCGAGTAAGCGCTGAAAGCGCACGTGGGGCACCGTGAGGTTGTAGGCGCGAATGCGTCGGTTGAGCGTGGCGATCTGTTCGCGAAAGGCCGCCACTGCTTGCTGCCAGCGCAATTCTGCCGTCGGGCTCGGCTGTTCTCTGCTGCCGCTAGCCGCATATGACGACCACGACCGGGACAACCCTGCGGTAGACTCAGTGAGCAGTTCTTCAATCCGCCGGCGCTCCTCAATCCAGGGCAAGCTCATACCGCTATTGCGCAGGATGTGCCGCGCCATCCACAGCGCGGGATCCGCCAGCGGGTCTTCCTCTAAGTAGAGGGGCTTGCCCTTGCCGGGCAGGTTCGCGAATTTGCCCTCAGCGAAGGCCTCCTGCAGCCGCTCCTCGACCAGCTTGCCCCACTTGTCCGTCATGCGTTCCAGCCCTCTGGTCGGGTGCCATCGGCGACCGCCGCCAGCCGCTCAAGGTAGCGTGCCCAACCTTCGTCGTGAATGTCGCGTTCGAGAGGCGGCGCCTTAGCAAAACCGGTCTGCCGCAGGCGCAGCAGCGTTGCAGCGCCTGCGCTTTCCAGGGTAATGAGCACGTGGAGCGGCGGAAACGTCCACTGCCGGTTGTGCCACGTGAAGCCGAAGCGGGCATTGGCTTGGAAGGCCGTGATCTCACCCGAAAACACGCTGACCGAACCGTTTTCATTGAAGAAGACAAACTCCACCGCGCCGCCTACGCGCGGCTCGATGCCGGATACCTGCGCAAACCAGAGGCCGATGTGATCGGGATCGGTTAGTAACTGGAAAACGCGCTCCGGCGGGACCGCAATCCGCAGCGACACTTCCAGCATGTCAGCGTGCGTGTCTGCGGAATCGCCTTGCACGACACTCTTTGAGGCGTCTTCAGTTGAATCTGTCAAAGCGTTCAACGGCGCGTCCTTGGGAATGGCGCCGGCAGGAAGTCCGGCACGGGATTTCTCTGTGCGAAGCTTGGCGTCCATCCTGAGTATACTGCGGACTTGCGGATTTGTAGAAGCAATCTCATATTTCGGATCGACGTGCCAACTCGTGCTTCGACCCTTCGGCAAGCTCAGGGCAGGCAAGGGCTTTGCGAAGCCCACTCAGCACGAACGGAAATGCGAACAATCCGTTCGTGCTGAGCTTGTCGAAGGGCAGGTCGCACAGAGCAATGCGTTTACGAGATGAGTTCTAGGGTGCTGTAACAGATTCTATTGTCACGGTGTAATGCTGCGCCTAGCCTCGTTCGCCAGCTTACCAAGTCTTTCGTCCCGTTATCCCTGGACACCCACGCTCGGAGAGGTGACAATGGGGGCGCGAGTGGGGATAACAACAGAGAGACCGGTTGTTGAAGAAGTCCCCCTGTCCAAAATTCAACTGAGGTCCTGATCCCAATAGACGAGGGAAAGCGGTGCCACAGAGCCGAGGAGATCATTGTGGTCATTGACTGTCATGCGCACTTGTCCGGCGAACATACCGGCATCACGCGCATCTGGGGCAGGAGCGACGCCGCGCTCATTGAAGCCGCCGACCGCGTGGGCATCGACATGAGTTGCGCTTCCATCCTCACTACCGCGCTGCCCGCGCCAATGGAAGACTTCCAGGAGTGCAACCGCCAGATGGCCGCCGCGACCCAACAGTTCCCCGGTAAGGTGCGCGGCTACTGCTACGTGAACCCCGGCTACACGCGGGAGGCCCTGCACGAGATCCGCACTTACGTGGAGGAGCACGACTTTATGGGCGTCAAGCTCTACAACGAGTACGTATGCACCGATCCCTTTCTCTTCCCAATCGTTGAGTTGGCAATTGACCTCGGCGTGCCGATTCTCCAACATGCCAGCCACCAGCACCGTCCCATCCCCAGCCAGCCCAACATCTCCGATAGCGGCGACATTGCCGCCCTCGCTGCCCGCTACCCCGAGGCGATCTTCATTTGCGCCCACATCGGCGGTGGCGGCGACTGGGAGTGGACCGTCAAGGCCGCGCGCAACACCCCTAACCTCTACCTTGATACCAGCGGCAGCGTGTTCGATAGCGGCATGGTCGCAATGGCCGTGCGCGTGGTCGGCGCAGAGCGTGTCCTCTTTGGCTGCGATACGTCGTTCACCGCCGGCATCGGCAAGCTGCGCGCCGCGGACCTGACCGACGAGCAACGCGCGCTCATCATGGGCGGCAACATGGCACGCATCCTGGCCATGCGTAAGTCGTAGCCGACTATTGTCCAGAGAACACCGCCCGCAGTTTGGTCAAACGGCGGCGCGCTGCCAAGGTGTGCCCAACCCCCGTCATCCCTCCAAGGATCGTTGCTCTGAATGAGCATCCGTGCAAACTCCGGCTCTTCAATTTTGCGTAGCACGTAGACCCCGCAGTGCTCGGTTTTGATTTGACAGTAGTACCGCTGAGGAATACACTCCTGGCATAGACGGGAGTCGCCAGGAGGCGCTTCCCAGGCCGTTTTGCGTGGAGTGAGCAGTGGTGCAAAGGAGAGCAGAGATGAAAGATATCCACCGTTTTTCACGGCGCAGTCTACTGGGCGCGACGGCAGTCGGCTCCGCCGGGCTTGTCTTGGCTGCCTGCGGCCAGGTACAGATGGCGGAAGCGCCGATGGAGCAGGATGCAGAGGCCCCGCAGGAAGAGGCGGAGCAGCCGCAAGTGGTTGAGCACGCGCCCGTAATCGCGTTGCTCATCAGCCAGCGCGATGACAATATTGCCAGGACGGCGGCCACGCTGGAGCTTTTCGATACGGAACATCCCGAAGTCGATATTGCCTGGAAGTTGGGCTACCCGCCGCGCGAGTTACCCCCGCTCCTGGCCGCCGGTTCACCGCCCGATGTCTGCTGGTGGGGGGTGGCGCCGCACCAGGTGGCCGACATCGTCCGGGACCACCGTCCGATACTGGCGGCGCACGGCGTCGACATTAGCGAATTCGTGGAGCCGGTGATCACGGGCAATACCTGGCAGGGCAAGCTGCTCGGCGTGCCGTACGGGCTGAACACGACGAGCATTTTCTACAACAAAGATCAATTCGCCGCGGCCGGCCTCAATCCCCCGACAGACGACACCACGTGGGAGCAGGTCCTGAGCGATGCCGAAGACCTGACCGCACACCTGAACCAGGGCTCGGAAAAGAACACCGCCTGGGGCATTAGCACCAGTTCGTATATTCCGCAGTACTTGCCGTTCGTCTACGCGGGCATGCTCGATGAAGACGGCGAACTCGCCGCCGACCGCGAAATCGCCCTACGCATGGTGCACATGATCAAGGATGCGTGGACCAGGCGCGGCGCGGCTCCGGGTCCGAACAACGAAGACATCGACCTGAGCGGCTTTGCCGTCGAAGCGTTCAACAACCAGCAACTCAGCCAGGTCATCTTTGGCACGTGGGGTATCGTGCCGGCACGGGAACGGGCGCAGTTCGAGTTCGACTCCATCGAGCCGCCGTATCTCGAAATCGGCGGCGGGCGCACGCGCGGCGCGTTCATGGGTCAGGAAGAGCACTTTGTCCTGGACACCAGCACCAATCCGGATGCGGAAGTACTCGTGGTCTGGTACGCCAAGTCCACGCACCAGGAGTGGATGGGCCGGCGCGGTCACGCCATTCCGGTGCACATCCCGTCACAGCATTCCTTCGGGCCGCCGGAAGACGATCCCCACCCGGCCAACCAACTGTCGTTCGCCCGCAGCGCGGCCTACGCCACCCCGTT
Source organism: Chloroflexota bacterium (assembly GCA_009839775.1). GTDB lineage: Bacteria > Chloroflexota > UBA11872 > VXOZ01 > VXOZ01 > VXOZ01. The sequence continues at coordinate 11,150 of VXOZ01000143.1, forward strand.
CTGGCCGCATCCGGCGTACCGGAGCTTCACCGGCGCCCTCAATACGCACCTGCGGCCGCACTTCCGCGAAGAAGACAATCTGACGTCGGAAGAGGCGGTGGAGAATGCGTTCGCGGCGCTCGAGCAGGCAATTGAGGACTGGAAGAAGGAGAACGCTTAAGCCACGCACTTTGTAAGGCGGCCTCGCAGCCGTTCGCCTTGAGCCTGTCGAAAGGTGAATGGCGGGTTGGAAGCAGTGCTTTGTTCTCACCGTTCGCACTTCGACAAGCTCAGTACGAACGGTGAGATGTAGGGCCGGTTCGCGAACCGCCCCTACACATGACCAGCTACGTAAAGACACATAGACAATTCATCCACCGAGGAGGGAGGCACGGGGGCGTTGCCTCCCTCCTTTGCGTTATCGTGCCTGCATGGTGCCTGCTATGCGCTGCGCCGCGGCTGTAAACTCTTCAGAGGTGATCGACCCCGCGAGACTGCGCGACTCAAGGTGATGCAAAACCTCCTCCGTGCAGAGGTCGTGAGGCAGGCCGGGCGCGCCGATGCTGGTGGTACAGTCCCGCAGCACGATGATGCAGTAGCCGCGCTCGCGCATGGCGAAGACACCATAGTCGCGGTGCGGTACGCAGTAGTTGGCGGCAAATCCGGCGTAGAAGAGGTAGCGGATTTGTCTATCCCGGCACAGGCGGTGCAGTTGTTCGCCGGTGGCGATCACGAAGTCCTCTTCCATGGGCCACACGGTGCGGTCAATCGACCGGATGGCATCATGCTGCCGGCGCAAAGGCAGCCACTCCTCACCGTAGTGCGCTTCCAGGTTTGCCCATTCGCCTTTGCGCTGCGCAAAATCGGGCGGCGGCCAGTCCGGCACGGGCTTACGCGGGGGAGCAAGTTCGCTATCGCCGGCGTAGCGCAGCCACTGGGGAAACTTCTGCGCCACCGGCGGCGAGGGCGCGTGTACAACGGTGACACCCAGGGAACGACAAATGCCGAGTAAAGGGCCAATGAGGTCACGGCAGATCTGGGCCGAGCGCTCGCCGTGACTCTCGATGGTCGGCTCGTCCCAGCAGTCCACCAGCACGACGACGGCTTCAGAAGGCGGGATGCTGACGTTGGTATATTTGAAACCAAAGTGCTCTTCACGATAGGGCAGGTCCGGCGCGCGGGGTTCGTGGATGAGAAAACGCGTCGTCAGTTCTAGGTTCGACATTCCAGTGTTCCTTCTGTTTCAAGCGGTCTTGCTGGTCTACATTCTAGGTGTTGGAGAATGAGCAGTGCATTCCCTTTGTGTTTAGGTTACCGTGTAGGGTGAAACACGATGCTACCTGTCGCTACTCCCGCGCACAGCAGACCTTGTGCGTAGAATAGGGCAGGCGTCGGTAGGTTGCAGAGAAGATGGATTCCGCGCCCCCGCACGGGGGCGAGCTTTCGCGGGAATGACGGCTGAGAGTGCGCGCGCACTCTTTGCTCGCTTGCAATTGTGCGATGAAAGGAGAAGCCGCGTGCTGCGCGTAGAAACATGGAAGCACGGTTGGCGCTGGGTGTACTCCGTTACGTATGAGGTAGCGGTGCACTCTCTGCTGGAACATGCCGTACCGCTGCACCGGCAGCACAATATGCCCGGCACGGTGGCGCTAGATGCGGAAACTCTCGCAGACGGCGGCCAACTACGTCTCAGCTCTCGTGGCAGCGATCCTGAGCGCTACCTGAATGTGGGGGAAATCCAGGAATTGCAGCGCCAGGGGTGGAGCGTTGCCAGTCTGCGGCAAACGCGCGACGACGGTCGGGCGCCCACAAGGGGCGCCCCTACGCGGGCAGCGCGGGAAACTCTTGAGAAACTTGTGGATGCGCCGGTTACGGTGCTCACGGTATCGACCATCGACCATCATCACGGGATATTGCCGCAAGAAATACAAGCGGCCGGATACCTGGGAGTCTTTACCCTGGAAGACCGCCTGAACTACAACCACGTCGATGAGGACTTTCACGCGCTGGGGCGGTCCGCGATGTACACGGTGGAAGGACTCCCGCTGCCCGCCCGGACCTACGATCCGTACTGGCGGCTGCACCAGGCGCGGGATACGGAGGGTTGGCTGGTGGATTGCGCGCGGTTGGTCTCTGAGGAACCGGCTGACCCGGAACGCGACATCACCCCCGCGCTGCTCGCCGAGCGCTTTGCGAAAGTTGCGGAAGTCGGCGACGTGTGGCGCGCTACGCCGGATGAGGTCATCGACTACATTCTGCTGCGCCGGGCCGCCCACCCGCGCGGATACGGCGCTACGGATGAGGCGATCACGTTCTACATGGAAGCGCCGCGCATACCGGAGCGCGTGCAGAACCGCGAACTCACCTTCACAATGGACGTGCCGCCTGCCTGGCGAACGCCATCAGTGACCAGCGACGGCGCGCCCGTGGCCGACGTGGCTGCGCTGAGTGAAGGCCGCCTTCGCTTTACGCTGCCGGTCCACGACCGTCAGCAGATGCGGATCAGCGCCGCGGACTCTGCCTAACTGCGCAACCGTGAACACCGTACCCGCGCCAACCATCGGCACGTACCAGGAGAAATCCCTGCACGCGGCCCTCAAAGGCTGGTACGCCGCGCCCGGTGACAAGGCGGAACAGCCCGTAGACGGCTACGTGGTAGACCTGGTACGCGGCGAGGAACTCATCGAGATCCAGACGCGGAACTTCTCAGCGATCAAACGCAAGCTTGCCACGCTGCTGCAAAACCACGCGGTGCGCCTGGTGCACCCCATCCCCGCACAAAAGTGGATCGTGCGGCTCGACCGCGACGGCACCACCGTGCTTAGCCGCCGGCGCTCACCCAAGCGCGGCACCCTGCTTGACGTTTTCGATGAGCTTGTCAGCATCCCGCACCTCATCGCGCACCCGCGGTTTGCGCTAGAGGTGCTGCTCGTCGAGGTGGAGGAAACCCGCCGCCAGGACGGCCGCGGCAGTTGGCGGCGGCGCGGCTGGAGCATCCACGACCAAATTCTCGTCGGCGTGGAGCGCCAGCACTCCTTCCACGGCCCAGCGGACTTTGCCGCGCTGCTACCCGCGACGCTGCCTGAATCCTTCACAAGCAGCCAGATAGCCACGCGCCTTGGCGTGCGCCACGGCCAGGGACAGAAGATCGCCTATTGCCTGCGCCATATGGGGGCAATTGAAGTCGTCGGCAAGCAGGGGAACGCGTACCAATACCGGCGCTCTGCTAGGGCCACCTCTCCTCATCGTCATTCCCGCGAAAGCTCGCCCCGTGCCGGGGCGCGGAATCCATCTTAGCGGCACTCACTAGTGGATTCGCGGTTAGCCACTAGACATCATGGCCGTGCTAGGCAGCTCCGGCGAAAGAAGTGGCGCGCGCCTTGACCGTCTCTCCCACAAAGGCGGGAGTCCATCGGCATCGATAGGATGGATTCCCGCTTTCGCGGGAATGACGGAGTGCGGGCACTAAATTTGGCTCAATGACGGGCCGGGTTGCGGCCTACTCCAGCGGGAAGGTCACCGGCGCGGGTGAGATCTTGCCGGCCTTTTGGATGCCGACGGCGATCTCCAACGCGTGGCGGGCCTCTTCACCCGTGATCGCAGGCGGGCGACCCTCGTGGATGGCCGCTACCATGTCCTCCACCTGCACCTGGTGGCCGTTCCAGCCTTTCACCGTGGGATCGGCGGCCGCGGTCATGCGCGCGGAGTAGCCGGTTTTCATCTCCTGTTCCTCTTCTTCTTCCCGGTCGCCCTGGATGCGCCAGGTGACGACACCGGCGTTCGTCAGGCAGATGCTGCCCTTTTCGCCAAAGAAGTGGAAGTTATGGTCGAGCCCCGGATAGGCCGACGTGGTGAAGACCATGTTGCCGAACGAGCCGTTGGCAAAGCGGGCGTTCACCACGGCCAGGTCTTCCGTCTCGATGTCGTGGGTAAAGGTGCCGAGATTCGCCGTCAGCGATGCCACCGGGCCCATGATCCACTGCAAGAGATCGATGCTGTGGATGCCCTGGTTC
>VXOZ01000130.1 GCA_009839775.1 Chloroflexota bacterium
CGTGAACATCAGCCAGAAGTGCCACTTGCCAATCTTCTCGCTCATCATGCGCCCGGTGATCTTGGGGAACCAGTAGTAGATGCCGCCCATCAGGGCCAGAATGAGACCGCCAAAGAGGACGTAGTGGAAATGGCCGACCACGAAATAGCCATCCTGGAAGTGCAGGTCCAGCGGTACGGCTGCGAGCATCGGGCCGGTGAGGCCGCCAATGAGGAACGTCGTCAAGAATCCCAACGCAAAGAGCATGGGAACCGTCAGGCGTATCCTGCCGCCAAAGCAGGTTGCCACCCAGTTGAACATCTTGATGCCGGTGGGAATGGCGATAAGCATCGTGGAACCGGCGAAAGCGGCGTCGGCAATGGTGCCCATGCCGGTGGTGAACATGTGGTGCGCCCACACGCTGAAGCCCAGGAAGCCGATCGACACGGCTGCGAAAACCATGGCGCTGTAGCCGAAGATCGGCTTACGGGAGAACGTGGGCAGAATCTCAGAGGCAATGCCGAACCCCGGCAAGACGAGGATATACACTTCCGGATGTCCGAAGACCCAGAAGAGATGCTGCCAGAGCATGGGGTCGCCGCCTTCAGCCACCTCGTAGAAGTTCGTGCCAAAGAGGCGGTCGAATTCCAGGAAGATGAGCGCAGCCGTAATGGCGGGAAAGGCGAAGATGATCAGGAATGACGTCACGAACGTCATCCACACGAACACGGGCATACGCATGAGAGTCATGCCCGGCGCGCGCAAATTGATGATCGTAATGATGAAGTTCAGCGCCGCCGCAACCGACGCGACACCGAGCACCAACAGGCCCAGCCCCCAGAAGTCGATGCTGAGGCCGGGCGAATACTCTTTCGACGTGAGATTGGCGTAGCCGAACCAGCCGCCGTCGGGCGCTTGACCGAACAAGAAGCTGCTATGCATGAGCAAGCTGCCGCCGAGGAACGTCCAGTAGCTGAAAGCGTTGAGGCGCGGAAACGCCACGTCGCGGGCGCCGATCATGAGCGGGATGAGAAAGTTGAAGAACGCCGCCGCCATGGGCATGGCAACCATGAAGACCATAGCCGTGCCGTGCATGGTGAACAATTGGTTGTACAGATCGGGGTTGAGGATTTGCCCGTCCGGCGTCGCGAGCTGCAGGCGAATGAGCAAGGCTTCGAAACCGGCTACGAGAAAGTAGATAAGCGAAGTGACGAAATAGAGCACGCCAATGCGCTTATGGTCGATAGTCGTGATCCAACTCCAGATCGCCGCGCCGGTGGAAACGCGCTCCTGCGTGCGTACGTCTGTTACTGTTGCCATGCCGACACTCCTCGCTGCCCAGACGTGGCAGAATCTGACTTAGCCAATCGTATGTGCGCTACCGTCCATCCCAATAGTACAATGTTTGTGAGCATTTTCACAATCTCTTCGCGGTTACCTGAGCGCTCGAATGTACGCCGTAAGCAAGCGGATGTCCTCACTGGATAACTCAACCGGTAAAATCATCTTATTGCCCGGTTTAATTCCTTGTGGATCGCTCAGCCAGTCGCTCACATTTGCTGGGGTATTCTCCATTATGCCGCCGGCAAGGTAGGCGCGGCTGGCGACGTGGGTCAGGTCCGGGCCAATCGTGCCGATGGAGTCCGTGCCCCGAATCGTATGGCACGTCACGCAGGCACGACTAATGAACAGCGACGCGCCCTCAGCGGCGTCGCCCGTCATTTCCGCCGCGGGCTCTTGCTGCTTAGCGAGCCAATTGTTGAACGCGGTTTCTGACTCCACCACCACATGGAAGCGCATCTGTGCGTGGGCCGTGCCGCAGTATTCCGCGCACTGCGCGGCGTAGAGGCCCTCTTCAGATGGCGTGAACCAAATTGTATTCGTGGATCCCGGCATTAGGTCGCGTTTTCCCATGAGACGCGGCACCCAGAACGAGTGAATCACGTCATTTGACTCGAGCTCGAAATAGACGGCGCGGTCGATGGGAATGTGAATTTCATTGGCAGTAACTACGTCGTGGTCTAGGTAGTGTACTTCCCACCACCATTGGTGACCGACCACGCGGACCCGGAGAGCGTCATCCGGCGGCGCGGCCTCGATCTGCGCCATCGCTTGATAGGTCAAGATAAGCATGATGACAACGACGATCGAGGGAGCAAGGGTCCAGGCAATCTCCAGGCGTGTGTTCCCATGGACCTGGGGCGGGATGCTATCGTCGTCGTCGCGCACGCGGAAGCGATATACCGAGTAGAGCAGCAAGCCCTGGACGAGGATGAAGATGACGATCGCCAGCCAGGTTAGCGGGGCAAAGAGATCATTGATGACTTGGTTGTTGTCAGACCGGGGGAAGAGGGCGGTCTGGGGGGTGTCTACCGCACCGCAGCCGGCGAGCAAGGCGACAGCGACAGCCCCGACTATTGCAAGGATTACCAGCCGTGGAGACCACCAGGACGAGACGATTTTCGGCGCTTGCATCCTATGCTGTCTCCTTTTGGCACAACGTGCTGTGCATTGCGCCGGCCTCCGTACCGGAGGTCGCATTCGCGCCGATTCTGGCTTTGGCTCGGAAGCGTGAGCACAGAATTCCAATCCCGCGCTGACGTGCCTCAGTCATTTCTTTCGTTCACTCCCATAGAGACGCTGTAATCTGCAAGAGGTTTCTGTCTGCGATGTATTCTCGTTGCGACGGTTGCGCGCTCCGCAACCAGCTTTCTTACCCTTGTGCAATCTGCCGTGTGAAAAGAGACACAAAGTCTACCCACACTATTCTAGCCACTCGCATCTTGCTCTACAAGTCGAGAGCGCGCGGCAGCGGCAGAATTTTCCCTCGGTTGCAATCCCGCTATCTTGACGTGCTCGCATGCTGCTGTTTCACATTGTTCCAGGTACTCTGCCCCCGCGTCCAAAGGAGCAGCCACAATACGCCGATACAGTATGCCCCGGCCACGTCGCTCGGCCAGTGCACGCCCAAATATATCCGGGAAATACCGACGAGCACAATCATCAGGAGCATACAGGCCACGCCGAGTCCGCGCAGCCAGGGTCGCCAGACGTTCTGCCAGATAAATAAGGCGAGGAAGCCGTAGAATATCGTAAATGACTGCGCGTGACCGCTGGGAAAGGCAAAAGAGTCCACACCCAACTCAGCCAAGCGCTCAGCGCCTATTTCGGGTCGCGGACGCTCGATGAGAGCCTTGAGCGCTTGATTGAAAAGGTGTCCGGTGAGCGCTGCGACTCCCAGGACGACCGCATGTTGCCGCCAGCCGAGCGCCCCAAGCACCACGACAACGGCTACCGTGGTGGGCGCGGCGATACGAAACCAGCCGATGGCGCTGACGCCGTGTAGTATCGGGTCAAGGAGCGGCACTTGCCAGGACTGGATTGCTTCTCCCAACGGGACATCTAGCGAAAACGGCTCGCCTTGCAACGCGAGGACGCTCAGGACGAGCACGACCACAAAGAGCGCGAGTTCCGCTCCCCATGGGCGCGCCTTGACGTAGCCGTGGAGGAATGCCGGCAGCACTTCACCCACTGGTAGACCCTCGCGGTGGCACGTGCTCGGCCCGTTTGGCCGCCTCGGCTTCCAAAGCGGCGGCTTTCTCCTCCTGGCCGGTCTTGAGGTAGTAGGCGATCTTCTTCTGGTCGATGAAGTTCTGGTTGTACTTGATCCAGTCGCGATGGTATGTCTCATTGACCATACGGTCCATGATTGCCTGCCAATCGGCGTCGTTCAGCCATGCCATGCAAGGGACGAGGAACGCCGCCCACGCGGTGGCCAGCACAACGCCGGCAAAGAACGTGGGGACGAAGGCCAACTGTATCACATCCAAAGAAAACATGGCACGCAGCGTCACCGCGAGGCCGGTGCCAGCTTCCGCGAGTCCTTCATCAAGGACAATAGTCTGCGTCAGCAGCAAACCGAGGGGAATGCAGAACAAGAATAGGACTGCCGCGCCGGCAACGAGACCAAAATCATTGCGCCGGCTGACCCGCTGATTGGCGAGCGCCGCAACCGCGCCCGCCAAACTCAGGTAGATCACGCCACCCGCGCCTATCCAGAGCGGCGCGCCGCTTAGCATGGTGACCCACCGGCTGAGGAGGAAAGCGGCCAGCCACAGGGCGGTAGGCAGCGCAAGTCCCGCGAGCAGACCGCTCAGGGCGACACGCCACGTCGCTGAATACTCAAGCTGAATGCGATGGCGGAGGTAGTCGTACACTCAGGAGTGCTTCCACGCTCATTCGTTGTTTGCCGACTTTCGCGAGGCTGCCGTTGCAAACAGGGCGGCCGGTACCCACACGTCTCGCCGTCTGCCAGACCAATGCGTGCGCCTCGTCAACGCTCATTAAGGACTAGGCTTTGCTCAGCAGGTTGCGGAGCGTATCGCCCTGGTCCCGGAGCCAGTCGTAGATGATGTTGATGTCGGTACCCATGCAGAAGTGAGTCACCCCCATGTCGAGGAAGCGCTGGGCCTGTTCGACGGAGTTGATCTCGGCGCGGGGCGGAATGCCTTTCGCCAGGCACGTCTCGAACACCTTCTTCTCAGCGGCTTTCACATCGGGATGTTGGAATTCACCGGCACGGCCGATGTTCATGGCGTAGTCGGCAGGGCCCCACTGCACCATGTCGACACCCTTGACCTCCAGAAACTCGTCCAGTTGCTCTACTGCAGACTTCCTTTCAATCATCAGCGCCACCACGATGTCGTCCAGCGCCTGCGGGTAGTCCGGGCCGGCGCCATATGACATGTACCACGCCCGGCGCATGGCCACGCCGTGGATGCCGCGTGCTTCCGGCGTATCCGCCCGCACGGCGCGCACGCATTCCTCGGCGTCCGCCACAGTGCGGCTGTCGGCAAAGAGCACACTCTGAAATCCGGCGCCAATGGCGCGCTGCGCCAGAAAGCTGCGGGGCGCTTGGTCGACCTTGATCATGGTCGAGAGGTTGTGCAATTCCGCCGCCCGGCAGAAGTTCTCCAAGTCGTGCATGTTGAACGGCGCATACTCGGCGACGAACTCGACGTAGTCATAGATGCCGGTCAAGCCTATCACCTCGATCATTCCGGGCCACGTGGTATGCACGTGCGTCGCCAGGGTCGGCTCTCCGGCGTTCAGTTTTTCGCGAATCCGATTCGGTTGCATTGGTATCCTCCGGGTTTAGAGCGCGCAGGCAACACGAAAACGTCCCGCGCTCGTGCCAGTATACTGCACAATTGCGGGACTGCCAAAGGGTTGCGCGCATGTGGTAACGATGCTTCGCGACGTGGGTCCTAATGCACCGTGAGCATGCGCTCGAGGGAGACGACCGCCCAGTGCGCCACGTCGGGATCGACGCTCACCTGGTTCGTCACCTTGTCTTCTAGCAGGTCTTCCATTACCCAGGCAACGTAAGCAGGGTGGATGCGGTACATCGTGGAGCAGGGGCAGACGATGGGATCGAGGCAGAAGATCTGCTTATCGGGATTCTCGGCAGCCATGCGGTTCACCATGTTGATCTCGGTACCCACCGACCAAGCCGTGCCCGCAGGCGCTTCGGTAATGGTCTTGAGAATGAACTCGGTAGAGCCGTTGTAGTCGGCGGCTTGCACGACCTCCATGGGGCACTCCGGATGGACGATCACGTTCACGTCCGGATGTTGCCGGCGGGCAAACTCCACCTGCTTGACCGTGAAGCGCGTGTGCACCGAGCACCAGCCCTTCCACAGAATGACCTTGGCGTGGCTTACGTCGGCTGCCGTACTGCCGCCCAGCACCGGTTCTGCCGGGTCCCAGACGACCATCTCGTCGAGCGGAATGCCGAACTTCAGACCCGTATTCCGTCCCAAATGCTGATCGGGGAAGAAGAGAATCTTCTCGCCGCGTTCCATCGCCCATTCATAGACGGCGGCAGCGTTGGACGACGTGCACACGATGCCGCCGTGGGCGCCGCAAAATGCCTTCAGCGCTGCGGTGGAGTTCATGTACGTAATCGGCACAATTGATTCCCCAACCGCGTCCGTGAGCTGCTCCCAGCACTCCACGATGTCGTCGATATCGGCCATGTCGGCCATGGAGCAGCCGGCCGTGGGATTGGGCAAGATAACCGACTGGTGCGGGGCGGTGAGAATATCGGCGCTCTCCGCCATGAAGTGCACGCCGCAAAAGATGATGTATTCGGAGTCGCGCCGGGTGGCGGCAAAGGTGGCCAGCTTATAGGAATCGCCCCTTAGATCGGCGTACTTGATCACTTCGTCACGTTGATAGTGGTGCCCGAGCACAAGCACGCGCTCGCCGAGCTGCTGGCGCACCGCGGCGATGCGCTCGTCCAACTCTTCCGCCGGCAACTGCAGGTAGTGCTTTGGAATCGGCTCATTCTCGCGGCCGGCATTGCGCCGGCTGCGCAGCAGAGTGCGGTGTATGCGCCGGTATTCACGCGGCGAGAGCGCGTCAGCCGTGGCTGCCATGCGTGTCTTGTCCCTCTTTCCCCTCCGCCGGAGTGCCACTCTCATTCCCAATCGACAGCGCTCGCAGCGGCTTTGCTTGCATTATACACTACCGCAGCCGCAGTCTGGCCGGAAAAGCCCGATTTCGGTAGAAGACGATTCGATGATTGGAGAGGCGAGATGAATCTGGCTGCGGCCCTACACAAGAACAGAAGCACATCTGGGGAAGGCCATGGAACTATCGCCTGCGGGTCGGCGTGGCGCGCATTCCTCCAAATAGCCGCTTCCTAAATCGTTGCACTCTTGGTGGGGTAGAAATTTGACCGAACGGTTTACCCGGTGAGCGCAGAATTCTCGCGTGCGGCACTGAGAAAAGTAAGCAGCAGGAACTGCCTCTGACCGTAACCGCGCGGCGGCGTTACGTGTGACAAGAGGTGCCTAACGCAATGCGAACCGGCTGGGTGAGAGGCGTAGCAGCTATGGCAGCTTAGAGGTTCAGCTTGCAACTGACAATGAGATATGGAAGGAGAAAAGTAGTACCAGCCTAGCTGCTGGATTGCCCCGGTTCCCGCGAGCCGTGAATTTCCTTGTCCGCAGAGCAGGCCACTTCCAGCCCCCGCACCAAGGTTTCCAACTGTTCCACGTCCAAGAAGTCCACCAGCAATTGCAGTCGCTCGCGTCGAACGCGCCAAAACTGCTCCACATCTTGCTTACCCTCGTCAGTCAAGCGGCAAATCACGACGCGCCGGTCACTAGGATCCCAGGCTCGGTCCACCAGTCCTTTTTCTACCAGGCGATCCACAACGGTCGTCGTAGCGGAAAGCGCTCGGCCCAGGTAGCTCGCAATGTTTCCCATGCGCATAGGACCCGCCCTCTCCAGTAAGACCAACGTCCGGATTTGGGGAACGGTCATGTCCAGACTCTCCCATTCGTCAAGACCGTAGCTGTGCAACTGGCGAGTCAGGTAGCCTACCGCTTCTACGAATCTTTCGATTAGCTCTTCCTTGTAATCATCTTTCACTGAATAACCACCCTATTCTTTGAACACCGTCGTTCTTTAGAACACCACCGTCCCCTTACGGTTGCATAATACCAGAAAGTGCACTTTTGTAGGGTACTGCAAGAGAAAATATGTGTTGCCGGAGCTGTTTTTTTCTTTCGCACTCCTAAAGATGTAGCCTGCAGTACAATTTTCACTTCGGCAAGTAGCCCTATTCCGCAGCCAGGATGACCTAGAGTGTCGAGGCGCTGCTACGCTCTCAGGTCTAATGAGGGGAGATATTCGGTTCAAGCCTAGCGTGCGGAGCCTGCTCCATACCGCGTGGCCGAGAGGTTTGCGGGGACGCCGGCTTCGTGCTACGCTCGGCGGGTCGAGTAAGTATGCCATGCGCTCGTGAATGCCATCGCACCGATATCTTGCCAATGAAACTACTCGTAAAAGCACGTATGATCGTCGCAGACATGCGTATGAGACGTGCTTGGCATAGTCTGGCTGCGGGCCAAGAGAATCCCGGGGTAAATGACCTCGACCCGGAATGCCATGCGTCTCGGTGTGGTCTACCCTGCGCCAAATCGATACCACGCCATGACCAGTGAACTCGTAACCGTAATCCGTCAGGCCCTGGCCGACAACGCCAATCCGGAGAAGGCGAGCGGTATGCGGGCGTATATGAAGTCGGCGATGCCGTATCGCGGCGTGCAAACGCCCATCCGCCGCAAGCTCGTCCGCGCCGCGCTGCGCGCCCATCCGCTCACCACGAGGGAAGACTGGCTCGCCGCTGTGCGTGAACTCTGGCGCAACGCCGCCTACCGCGAGGAGCGCTATGCCGCCCAGGACGTGACCGGCGCGCCGCAGTTTCGAGCATACCGTGATCTCGACATCCTGCCACTTTACGAGGAAATGGTCGTCAGCGGCGCGTGGTGGGACCTGGTGGACGACGTGGCCACCCATAAGCTGCGGGAACTCGTGGACCGCTATCCCAATGAGATGGCCGCTCACATGCGTGCGTGGAGCACGGATCCGGATCTCTGGAAGCGCCGCTCGTCCATCATCTGCCAGGTGAAGCGCAAGGAGGCAACCGACCTCGTTCTGCTCTGCGACTGCATCGAGCCGAACCTCGCCGCCCCCGATTTCTTCATCCGCAAGGCCATCGGCTGGGCGCTGCGCGACCTGGCGTGGACCGATTTGGCTACGGTCGAGGACTACGTCGCCCGCAACGCCGACCGTCTCAGCACGCTCTCCAAGCGCGAAGCCCTGAAGAACGCAGACACCATCCGAGCTGGAAGACCACGCTGACTCACTCTCCTTTAACGACCGCCGTTGCAGACGTACGCAGCAGCTCCTCGTCTGAGCGTCGCTAGGAAAGTCTTAGGCATTTTGGGCGTGCCTCTTCGCCGCTTATGGCTTAGAAACCCCAAATATCTGCTGCTTTTTCCTCGATTGAGTTAATAAACTTAATCAACTTAGTTGACTTAATCGACTAGTGAAGTTAATATAGGCGTGATTGTACATCGTCTATGCTGTCATTCATGGACGCAGGTATCGCAGGAGGAGAATACCAATGCGAAACGGACTACCACGCCGGCGGTTTCTACAACTCACCGGCCTCACTGCCGGAGGCGCGCTCCTGGCCAGCGCCTGCGGCCAAGCGACCGTGCAAGAGGCGGCTGAGCCTGAAGGGCCGCTGGCCTATGCGAACCCACAACTCTTGGTGGAGACCGACTGGCTTGCAGAAAACCTCAATAAGGATGGCTTGCGCATTATTGACGTGCGTTCAGCCGAAGACTACGCCGCCGGTCACGTGCCCAACGCCATCAACCTCCACTCGCGGACCTTCATCGACCCTGACAATGAAGTGAGCGGCGTGCTCATTCCGCCGGAGGCGTTCGCCGCGCTGGTCGGCGGCGCCGGCATCGGCAGTGATTCGGAGGTCGTGGTCTACGGCAGCGGCAACATCCTCTGGGCTACCCGCGTTTTTTGGGCGCTGGAACTCTACGGCAACAGGAACGCCAAAGTGCTCAACGGCGGCTTTGCCAAGTGGGCCGAGGAGGAGCGAGAGCTGTCCACGGAGGTGCCGTCGTTCCCGGCAGCCACGTTTACGGTGGAATTCGATCCGTTCCTGCTGGGCACATTTGAAGAGGTGCAGGCGGCTATCGAAGACGACAACGCGGTGATCCTGGATAACCGCTCCCCCGGCGAGTACGCCGGACGGGACGTGCGCGCCGATCGTGGCGGTCACATTCCGGGCGCCATCAACCAGGATTGGGTCGTGTACCTCAGAGGCACCGACGCGCGCACGTTCAAGACTGCAGATGAGCTCACGGAGCTCTTCAATGCCGCCGGCATTACGGAAGACACGACGGTCTACGCCCACTGCCAGACTGCCGTTCGTTCCTCGGTAGCCTACTTCGTGGCGCGGCTGCTGGGCTACAACAACGTCCAGAACTACGACGGCGCGTGGGCCGAATGGGGCAACCGCGAAGATACGAACATCAACACCGGCTCCAATCCGTAAGCGCTGCTGCCACAAAGAGCCAGGTTTATTTGAGAAGGGGATGCGCACGCAGTGTGCATCCCCTTTCCCTTGTCGGACCGCGCGGCAGATGCCGTATGACCTCTCACCGCGCCAAAGCGAAAGAGCTCTCTCTCACATGGGAGGGCCTTCCGCACCGTAAGGATGAAGGCGAAGGTCTTGCTCCCTCTCCCGTACGCGGGAGAGGGCTGGGGTGAGGGCGTCTTAATGCAAGACGCGCTTCACGGCTCGGCGGACTGTCTACAGGGCGCACGCGCCCTCACACGTGCTGGTCCACCAGAATAGGATTGCCGTCCGGGTCCACTGCCACGAAGCTCTCCGGCCCGGTGGTATCCTCGTCGGCCTCGTTCATCAGGACCACGCCCTGCGCCTTGAGTTGCCGTTGCAACGCGCGCACGTCCGTGAAGCTCTCCAACGGCTGCGCCTGCCAGTCCCACCCGGGATTGAACGTGAGAATATTCTGCTCGAACATCCCCTGAAAAAGCCCAATGGTAGTCGTGCCATTCCTCAGTATTAACCAATGCTCCGCCGCATCGCCGCCCACCACTTCAAACCCAAACTTCGCATAAAACTCCCGCGAAGCCTCGATGTCCTTCACCGCCAAACTAACCGAAAACGCCCCAAGTTCCATAAAATGCTCCTGTTGAATAGTGCATCGAGTTCTCTGCCCCCTTGACCACAATAAACGCCCCAAGCACGGTAGGTAAAGGAAAAGCAAAGCAGTCCGTCATTCCCGCGTGCGCGGGAATCCATCCTCTCTTAGCCCGGTGGACCAAGGCGCAAGTGACTGTTCAATCACTACCGCTCGTTCATCTCATCCCGCGTGAACCTGCGCCCACTAGAGTCAATCGTCTCGCGTAACTCCCGAGTAGTTGCCATCGCCTTATCAGCCTGCCGCTCCCGTCCCACATATTCCTCCAGCCACCGCCGAAACAGCGCAGCCAGAGTCGTCCCCTCCGCCGCAGCCCGCCGACGCGCCGCCTCGAGCAAGCCCTCATCCGCGCTCAGGGTTATGTTTTTCATGTCGTCACCTCGTCGATTCGGATGGAGTGTACTGTATGTTGGCAAATGTGTTAACAGGTTTCGCAGGGTTTGTAGTAGTGCAGGCCTCTGGAACGCTCTACGCGCCAAACAAGCGCTCGGCGTTGCCGCGGAAGAGCGCTTGCTTCACGTCAGAGTCTACCTCGGCATACTCGATGCTGAGCTTGGCGGATTCGGCGTAGTTGATTGGGAGGTTCGAGCCGAAGAGCAGGTGGTCCGCGCCCATGAGCGCGCAGAGGTCGTCCACGTCGCCGATGGGCCCTTGCACGCGGGAGTTCTCGAAGTAGAGGTTGTCCTGGTGGTAGGCAGTCGACCAGAGGCTGTTTACTTCAGAGAACACGGCCCCGCAGATCAAGAAGCGCACGCCCGGAAAGCCGTTCACCGCCTCCGCCGCGTCGATCATGGTCACGGAGGGCACTTTCATCAGCCAGTGGGCAAAGCGGGGATCTTCCACGCCGATGGAGATGAGCACTACGAGGTCATGCTCCTCGGCCTTGCCCAGCAGCGCCTGCGCCTGGTCGTCGAGGAAGTGGTACTGCTGGTAGTTGGGATAGCCCCGGGCCTCGACCATGCGGGGGACATTGCCCTTAAGGCGGCTGTACTGATGATAGTTCGGGTGCAAGCGCAGGTTCCGCATGCCGAAGTCGTTGATGCAGACCTCCAGGTCGTGTTCCCAGCCGGGGAAGCCGGGATTGATGGTATACGCCGGAATGAAGCGGTCGGGGTACCGCTGCACAATGGCGTGTAGTTCCTCATTGCCTACCAGGAGGTCTTTGTAGAAGACGTTCTCCAGGCGCGAGACGACCGCTCTCTCGATACCAAGCGCGTCCATCTTGCGCAAGCGGTCTTCCGGCTGGGCATACGGCAAACGGCGAAACGGCCACTCGCCGAGAAAGGCGTTTGCGTCAATCATTGGGGGACAAACCTATCAGTTTGAATTGGCAAATTCTCCGTCATTCCGGCGAAAGCCGGAATCCAGTCTTCCCTTCCTCGCTCAGTCGTCCTCAGTGAATTATGGGCGGCGTAGCCCCAAGCTTGCTCCTCTTGACAAAATCACACATATCAAATACTAGCACTGTCGCGCTCTTGCTGCCGGTCGAAGAGGCGCTGCACGTTGCCAAAGAGAATCCGCTCTTTCTCCGCCGGCGACAGATCGGCCCCAAACACCTTGGCAAGCTGCGAGGCAAACGACCGTCCGGAAGCGTCGCTGCCGTAGACGACGTGGTCAGCGCCGACGTGTCTAACGAGTATCTCCGTATAGCCGTTGGTGGCCTCGTTGCCGCCCACGTCCATGAGGACGTTCGGCAGGCCGAGCGCGCACTTGGCGCCGACCTCAATGTCGCCGGCGGCATGGCCGAAGAAGAAGGTGACATCCGGGTGCCGCAGCGCCATCTCCCGCATGTCCGGGCCGCTGGTCTCGGTGGGCAGGTTGCCCGTGACCTCGGCGAACGTATGCTGCAGCACGGGCAGACGGTACTCGGCGCAAAGCTGCATGATGCCGTCCACCTGCGGATTGTTCCCCCGGATCGCTTCCCACAGTTTTACCCCTTGGCGTCCGCGATAGCCCTTTACACGGCGTTCCAGTTCGTCACACGCAAACTGACCGTGCACGGGATTGAGGTACCAGAAGGGGATCACACGCTCCGGATGCTGCTGCGCGAGGCTGAAAGTGCGGTCATTGCAGGCGGTCACGAATGCACGCGACGGGAAGTTAGGCGACGAACTGCCTTCCAGGTTGATGCTGTTCGTGCACATGACCATGTCAAGACGCTCGGCTTGGGCCAGCAAGCGCTGCATCATGTGCTCGCTGCGGAAGTGTACGTGCACGTCGTAGATCATCACAATTCACTCTTGCGTGGAATTCGCCTAGCAGCGGCCCCACAAGGTAGGGGCGGTTCGCGAACCGCCCCTACGGATGCGGTCACTAGTAATTGGGTCGTGGCGCAGAATCTTGGCGCTGGACTTACCGACTCTTGTAGTAGCGCGGGGGCTTGTCCCCCGCCTCGTCGTGCCAATGTACAACACCATTTTGTGCTAGGCGTATCGCGCCGACGCTTCGCTTACATCACCTACACCGTATGCACCCTAATCATAGCGTTGTCGCGCCAAGAGCGCGCGGGCGTTGTGATGGAGAATGTCCTCGCGCTCGCTTTCAGTGATGTCCGCGCCGTACACCTTGGCTAACTGCGACGCGAACGATCTGCCTGTGGCGTCGCTGCCGTACACGACACGTTCCGCACCCAAGTGGCGGACGAGCATTTCCGTATAGCCGTTCGTCGCCTCGTTGCCGGCAATATCCATCAGTACATTGTCCAGTCCAAGGGCGCACTTCACACCGAATTCGTAGTCACTGCCGGCGTGACCCCACAAGAACGTGACGTCAGGATGGCGCTGCGCCATCTCCCGCATCTCCTGCGGTGTCGTTTCGGTCGGGAGCGTGCCACCAGCCTCGATATTCGTATGCTGCAGCACCGGCAGGCGGTATTCAGCACAGAGATCGAGCACGGGATCGACGCGTGGATCGTTTCCCTTGAGCGCCATCCAGAGCTTCACGCCCTGGGGTCTCTGGTGCTGCGCCACACGCCGTCGCAACTCCGCGCAGGCTGCGTCGCCGTGCGCCGGATTAAGGTACCAGAAGGGAATAACGCGCTGCGGGTTTTCCCTCGCTGCCGCCAGAGTACGGTCATTGCAGGCAGCCACGAATGCCGCCGACGGGAAATGCGGCGAGGCGGTACCCTCGAGATTAATGGAGTTGAGACAGAGCACCATGTCAAGCCGCTCGGTCTGGCGCAGCGCCTGCGCGAGTTGCGCGTCACCGCGGTAGTGCACGTGTACGTCGATAATCATCGGCAAGCCCGGACAAGACCCGCTCTATGTGCCACGCCGGTTTCTTAACGCGTGAAGCTGCCTAAGGTCTTGCTCTTCCTGAAAGCGAGCGTATTCCGGCGATCCGGCTGGCACCAATGCAACACGCCCGTCAGTGTCGAAATGGAATCCCCAACCGTACTTCTTTGCCAACGGAGAAGAGCGGAGACAGGGCTGTCCTTTTGTGAAAAATGCCTGGCGGTGCTGGGCAGTCCGGTCAGATTCCGGTAGCTCCTTGTGGATGACGTGGGCCAACCACAGCACGTCTTCCTGCGTGTACGTGTAGGGGCTTCCGTGCAACAGTTCATATTGAATGCGGGGAAGCGACTTCCGCATGCCCCGCAGAGGCGGCGCTTTCGCGTTGGCAAGCGGGCAGTCAGGCGCTGTGCTGATGAATGTGTCAGTGTAGTTCATAAGTGACTTGTGTGCAAAGGATTCGTATTATCCCAAGCTCAATCTCGGAACTGTACTATACACGCTAACATTTTTCAGGCTGCCGTACGGATTCTACGCCATGATTGGTGGCTGGTTGTCTCGGAGCGCTGCAATACTTCTTAGAGGAATCTGCCGGCATCACATGTGATGCAACCGCGGCTGAGTTTTAGCAAACACGCGGGCGAGAATGAAGTAGAACGCAGCATACCCGGAGAATTGCTCGAATCGTCCCAGCAGGCGGCGAACATCCGTGGGACCGTTAACAGCGTCCTGACCGAAGATTTCACGGAGAGACTCAGACAGCGCATTGTCGTTTGCGAGAGTCCCTTCGTACCGCCCCAGACCCCGGCCGACGGCATACTCCGCCGTCCAGCGCCCGATCCCCGGTAGAGACGTCAACTCTGCCGGTGTCGTATAAACAACACCGAGCCCACGCGAGCGAGAGGGAGGGGGGGGGGAGGGGGTGGTGTGGAGAGAAAAAGATGGGG
>VXOZ01000422.1:0-1781 GCA_009839775.1 Chloroflexota bacterium
GAGCAAAGCAGTCTTGCCGACGTTATTCTCACCCACTATGAGGTTCACCCGCGCAAGCGGCTCAATGTCGAGTTTTCGCAAGCAGCGGAAATTTCGAACCGAGAATTTGCGTAGCATCTCGCCCTCCAGATGAGGACACAAATGTAATCTACTATTCCAGTGATCCCTTGCTGCTGGGCACGGACTCTTGGCGGCGGGGGTCAAGTTGCACGGCCTGTGAGAGCACACGGGCCAGGGCTTTGAAGACCGCCTCGGCCTTGTGGTGGTCGTTCTCGCCGGCCAGCAGACGCACGTGGAGCGTTAGGTTCCCTTGCGCGGCAAAGGTGTCCAGGAAGTGGGGAATCATCTCAGTCTGCAAGGTGCCGAGTTTATACCCGGTGAGCGGCACGTCCACCGCCGCGGCGCCGCGGCCGCTCAGGTCCACGGAGACTAGCGCCAGCGCTTCGTCCAAGGGCACGATTGCCCAGCCCATGCGCGTAATGCCGGCTTTATCGCCCAGGGCCGCGTCGAGGGCGCGTCCCAAGCAAATGGCCACGTCCTCGACGGTGTGATGCGAGTCCACTTCCAAATCACCGGTGGCGCGCACGTCCAGATCAAAGAGCCCGTGGGTGCTGAGCTGGCGCAGCATGTGATCGAGCATGCCGATACCGGTGTCAATCTCCGCAACGCCGGAACCGTCAAGCGTGATCGAAACGGAAACGTTAGTCTCTTGTGTTTGCCGTGCGTGTTGTCCCGTGCGTGCCATTGCGGTGCTTTCTGCTTGGAGCCTCTCTGTGCAGGTGACTGAGAGTTGCCAGTCTCAAACGCGGCTCTGTTTGGTGTCATTCCGAGCGCAGCGAGGAATCTAGGGCACTTTAGTCCAATAGTAGGTACTTCGAACTTAAGTAGTTGATGGCACCGGTTGAGTTCAGATCCCCAATAGGAAAGAACTATCCTTCTCCCTATCCACACAACGTGGCTAGGCACCATAGCCAGATAGATTCCCGCTTTCGCGAGAATGACGGAACTGTGCCCCTACCGGCCTAGGCGTTCCCAGCCGAGGCATCACCGTCTTAGCCCAGATCAAACTGAAAAACCAGGTCATCCCGCTCTTTGAAGTCGTACCCGTCGGTGTAGTTGCGCACTTGATCGCCCTGGATATTGATGTAGTCAATCGGCTCGCTCACGGCAAAAGGCGCCACGTGCCAGGTGCCCACGTGCATCTGAATGGCCTTATCGCCCGGAAAATGAAAAAGCGCCGTCTTCTCGGGATCGAATGACTCCGGCGTTTCGCTGGGCGGTCCCACAAAGAAGAGGCCGTCCTTCCCGCCCAAAGGCACGAATACCTGGGTCTCTTCCATGTGGCGATTGAGGAAGTGCGGCTGTTCGGCGCTGAGATCGCGTACCGGCGCGTGCGTAATGCGGGCGGTGAGCACACCGTCGGTGCAGACGATCTCACGGCGGTCCAAATTCAAAATTCTTCCGAACGGCGCAAAGCTCTCATCAGTAAGCGGCTGGGGCTTGAGAGTGATCACACGCATGGGATACCTCGTTTCTCTTGCCTGGCAGTTTTCTTGACCTCTATCTATGATACGTATTCTGGAGGCAGAGCCACAAGTTGCCGCGCCTGTTGGGCGGTTTCTGTAGGGGCACGATATATCGTGCCCCTACGCCGAAAGGCGTCTAGTCCTGTCGTGGGGGGGGGGGCCGCGCCCCGGGCGGGGGGGGGGGTGGAAGGCGCGCAGCCCACGCCGCCCCCCGGGGGGGGGGTAGGGGGGGGGGGGGCGGGGGGGGGGGTGTTT
>VXOZ01000422.1:1791-14255 GCA_009839775.1 Chloroflexota bacterium
CCCCCCCCCCTCCGCCCCCCCCCCCCCCCCCCCCCCCCCCCCCCCCCCCCCCCCGCCCGGGCATGGGCGTGGAATCCTTCCGCCTCAGCGAACGCAGCCGCCGGTTCGGCTATAGCGGCGGCAGACTCAGGATCGAGCGCGACAATGCTCGTGCTCTTATAAAACTCCTGCACGGTGAGTGGGGAAGAAAATCGCGCCGTGCCGCCCACCGGCATCACGTGGCTTGGCCCCGCTATGTAGTCGCCCAGCACTTCCGGTGAGGCACTGCCGACAAAGACACCGCCGGCGTTGCGGACTTTCCCCACCCATTGCCAGGGCTCCTGCGTGAGCAAGCAGAGATGCTCGGGCGCGTACTCGCTGGCCAGATCGACTGCCGTTTCCAGGTCGTCCACCACCACGATGCCGCCGTTGTGCAGCAGCGAATAGGCGGCCTCTTCCTGGCGCGGCAGCGCTGCCAGTTGCGTTGACAGTTCTCTCTCTACGCGGGCGGCGAGAGCGGCAGAATCCGTTAGCAGCAGCGGCGTTGCCAGAAAGTCATGTTCTGCCTGGGCGAGCAAGTCGGCGGCCACTTCTGCCGGATCGGCCGCCGCGTCAGCCACAATGAGCGTCTCGGTAGGGCCGGGGAGTTGGTCTATGCCCACCTGCCCGTAGACCTTCTGCTTTGCCAGTATCACGAAAAGATTGCCCGGGCCGAGAATCTTATCTACCTTGGGGACTTGGGCGGTGCCAAAGGCGAGGGCGCCAATGGCCTGTGCGCCGCTGATCTTGAAGACCCGGTGCACGCCCGCCACGGCGGCGGCCGCCAGTTTGAGCGGGTGCACGCTGCCGTCCCCGCGGCACGGCGTCGCCAGGACAGTCTCTTCCACGCCCGCCACCCGCGCTGGCACCACTGACATGAGCACGGACGACGGATACACGCGCTCCGTGCCGGGCGAATAGATGCCCACCCGCTGGAGCGGGCGAATCATCTCGCCGAGTCCGCTTGCAAAGTCCATCCAGGAGTTGCGCCTCTGGCGTTCGTGATAGGCGGCGATTCGCTCCTCCGCCTGCCGCAGCACGTCCAAGAGTGTGTCGTCAACTTCGTTGAGAGCCGCTTCAATCTCCTCGCGGGACACTTCCAGCGGCTCGGGCGCAACACCGTCGAAATGCTCTAGATACCGTCCGAGGGCGGCGTCGCCGTCTGACTGCACGTCCGCCAAAATGCGGTCGACGACTTCACCGGGAGTCAGCGCGACGCCAAAAACCTCACGAATGCGGGCCGCCACTGGCGCGGGCATCTCTTCGCTGCCCAATGGCTTCCGCTTGAGCACGGTCTCTCGTGCCTCTGCGAGGTCGGTGATGATGCGGGTAACAGGCATGCAATGTACCTTGCCAAAGTTAGTGTCTTCAATTTCATTCAAGTAGCGGCAGATGTCCTCGCTTGGAAGCGGATGCAAAGATGCGGCAAGCTGGCCCCATCAATCCGTCATTCCCGCGCACGCGGGAATCCATCTTCTCTGGTAATCGCGCCGGTCACAACAACAGGGGGCCTAAGCCTTCAACTAAGAGCGGGGGACAAGCTCCCGCGCTACGAAGACTCTGCTATGGTTGAGCGCGCCGTTTGCATGAGGACATCAATCGCGTCCCGCTTTTCAGACCACGTACTCCGCAATGCGTTCCAGGTAGCGGCGCGCGCTACCCGCCTCCGGCGGCACTGCGGACAGCATCTCCCGCACAGCGCCCTCGCCGTCATATGGCACAAAGCGGAATTCCACGTCCCAGTCGCCGCCTGTATGCGTCAAAACCGCGTAGCACGCGCGCGCGTCATGCTTGCGTTCGTACGTGTGGCCCACCCCGCCGGGGTTGACCACCAGTATTCCATTATAGCGGCGTTCGACCCGCCGGTGGCTGTGAGCGCACAGGACGAGGCGCGCGGTTACGCCTTGGAGTTTGGCGTGGAGTTCGCTTTCCGTCGTGCTGGGCTGGTCCGGCCCCGGCGGTGTGGCATCAGGCGCGGGATAGATCGATTTCGTGAGACTACCGGGGGAACCGTGACAGAGCAGCGTATCGTCGCTCTCGATGAGGGACAGAGACCGCTCGGTAGGCAGGTCGCGAAACTGCGCCACGCGCTCCACACCGATCTGCGCAATGGCCTGCCGCTTGAGAAACAGCACCCCCTTGCCGGTGTCGTACTGCGAAAGGTCGGGGATTTCGTCGCCGAGTTGCCTCTGCAGACCCCGCTCCATGTTGCCCGCAATGCCCTCGTGGGGTAGATCGTCCAGCACATCCAGCACAGCGCGGTTGTGGGGGAACTTAATGATGCTATCCCCCAATACCACGACCATATCGGGCAATTGCAGTTGGAGGTCAGCTAACACTGCCTCAAGGGCATAGATGTTGCCGTGAATATCGGCGAGGACGGCAAGGCGCATGGCTATCGTTTGGGTGGAGCAATGGCAAAGAGACGGTTGTGAATTGCTTGCCCTATTAGTGTACCTTACGCGATTTCGGTACTGCGAATGGACCTGCTTCCTGCCAATCTTTTTCAGGTGAGAGCTGAAATGGGCATAAATTCGCGTTCCACAGTAGACTTCTCGCTTTTCGATCCAAGAATTCGGCTCGCGCAACTCGCCCTTGACAGCGCTCGCCTAATCCTTGAACGAGACCAAGTGCCGTGCTAGAGTGGCAACACCGAAGGCGGCTATTGCACCGGATGGGCGGAGGTTAGAATCCTGCGCTACCAGGGAAGCGGAGCACTGGTGCCTCATCGGCCGGCCCCGAGGGCATTGAGGAGATTCCGATTTCATGAATGTCGAGCGTGCCGTTCCTACCAGATCCTCTCTATCCTCCTTGGCGGTGGAGCCGGAGTATGCTGGCTTGGCGCGGCGTGCCGTCCGTTTCGTGCACGCCCGGATTGGACTCGTCTCCAACAATCAGAATCTCATCAGCAACCCGGAATTCTTCGAGAGCCGCGCGGTGATCCAGTCGCTGGTGACGAACGTGCATGCGGTACCTGAGATTCCTTTCGTCGAGCCGCTGGATGCGCGCATGTTCATCCTGGACCTGCCCGAGGCGGCACCGTCTGTGCAGGTTAGTGATGACGAGGTTCTTGCCGTAGCGGATTTTACCTCTCTGGAAGCCGCGTGCTCGGACCGGCGCTGCTCGCTCTTTGGCAATCTGGGGCTGTTTTTTCGCTTTGCCTTGGCCGTTTTGGAGCGCCGCTACGAAATCTTCAGTTTCCACGCCTCTGCCATGTACCTCCCCGACCGGAACGAACTGATGCTGGTGGTCGGCGGGGCCGGCGCGGGCAAGACGGTATTCTTGCTGGAGGGACTGCGGCGCGGTTATCAGGTTTTCAGCACGGAAATGACCCACCTGGAGTTTCGCGGCAGCGACGTGGTCTTTCACAAGGGCTCGCTGGTGGACAACATCCGCCAGGGCAGCTTTGTTTTTGACTTCCCCGATGCCGCGGAACGGCTCGGCCTCGACTTGCCCAATATAGAGAACGTGTGGGCGCATAAACTGGCCGTGGACCTTGCCCAAGTTGCACCGGATGTCGATGAACTGGTCAACCCCAGACTCTCCCTGCTCTTTCCCAAGATCGAATCGGGACGCGAGACCGCGGTCGTTTCAGACGTAAAGCCGGGCCCCAAGATGGTGAAGCTGCTGTTTGACAACGCTTCAGAGAAAATCGGCGGCACGGGCTTGCTCTACGACCGCATCCCATTGCCCGGCACCGACGCGCCGGACATCGCGGCTAGACGCTTGGACGGCATGAATCGCCTGGTGCACGAGCATTCAGGCCTCATCGTCCGCGCCAAGGACATACTGGCGGGCACGCACAACTGCATGGAGGGACTCTAGGTAGCGAGGTAAGATTAGCAGTTTTGGCAAGTAGCGCAGGTTTGAAACCTGCGCCACCGGGGACGCGAGGCGCGGTGAACTTAGGATGGTTCTAGTGCGCGCCATTTGGTTACCCACTGACCCTCGCCCTCACCCTAGCCCTCTCCCCCAGGAGAGGGAACTGCTGGTCTTGGATAGTGGATTAATAGATCAAATCAATGCCTGGCTTCAAGTGAGCAAGGAGAAACCAAAATATGCCACAAGCCTGGGAAGGAATTGTCGATCCGCCGGTGCAGACGCGCGTCACTGAAAAGCCGCGTACTACCGGCTACACGATGGTGCTCGATAAGGGGCTTGGCTTGCACGCCACCGCCGACCTGATGCAGATGGCGGCCCACGTCATCGATTCGCTGAAGCTCACGTTCGGCACCTCGGCGTTCTATGAGGAAGACGTGTTGCGAGAGAAAATCGCGCTTGTCCAGGGTGCGGGTGTGGATATCTATCCCGGCGGCACGTTCCTGGAAGCCGCGGTAGCGCAGGGAAAAGTAGCCGACTACGTGAAGCGCGCCAGGGAGCTTGGCTTCAATACCATCGAGGTCTCCGACGGCACCATCGAGATGGATGCCGCCACCCGCGGCGACATCGTCAAACTCGCCAAGGACGCCGGTTTCAAGGTGCTCACCGAGGTGGGCAAGAAAGACCCTAAGGACGCGATTGCCACCACGACTATGCACGAACAGATTGCCGCCGATCTCGCTCAGGGCGCTTACAAGGTGATCGTCGAGGCGCGGGAATCCGGCCACGGCGTCGGCATATTTGACAGCAGCGGTGACGTGCAGACCGAGATGGTGGAGGAGATCCTGGGCGGCATCAACAACGTTGAGGACCTCATCTGGGAAGCGCCCATCAAGAACCAGCAACAGTGGCTCATTCTGGAATTCGGGCCGAACGTCAATCTTGGCAACATTCCGCCGGACGACATTCTGGCGCTGGAGGCGCTGCGGTGCGGCATGCGGGGCGATACGCTGAAGCGGGCCCTGGCCGGCACGTGGCCGTAGACGACAGTGGTCCGTAGCTAGCGCGGGCTCGCGCGGACGGCGAAGCCGACAGACTTGAGGTTCGTTCTCACATGTCTTCAGCCACCTATGCCGTGAAATTTGGGGCGGGAAACCTCACGTTTACCCTACCCACTGCGGCGGACGTGACGGTGATCGAGCCGCGCGCGGCCGCGGGTGTTGCGGACCCAATGGCTGAAGTGGAGCAGGCACTCGGCGCGGCCTTAGCGCAGGGACGGCTGCGGCAGCCGGGCAGGACCGCTATCACCATCAGCGATGCCACCCGTCCGGTACCGAATCGTCTCATCCTGCCGCCGTTGCTGGCCCAGCTTCACGCGAGCGGTGCCAGCGATGAAGATATATGCATCATCGTCGGCACCGGCAACCACCGCCCGGCGACGCCGGATGAGTTTTCCAATCTCGTTGGTGCTGACATTGCGCAACGCTACCGTGTGTGCTCCCACGTTTACGACGATCCGGCGCAGCTTGTGCGGCTCGGTAAGACCAGCCGCGGTACGCCGGTCGTCATCAACCGGACGTTTGCCGCGGCGGATACGCGCATCGTCGTCGGCATGATCGACCCGCATCAGTTCGTCGGCTACACGGGCGGCTGCAAGGGCGCATTTATCGGCCTCGCGGGCAGCGAGACCATTACCGCGAACCACTCCATGCTCAGCGATCCGGCGGCCAAGCTGGGCGTCTGCGCTGGCAATCCGGTGCGCGAGGACATGAATGAACTCACCGACTTTCTATCGATAGGACTGGTTATCAACGTCGTTCTCAATACCGCCAACGAGATCGTGCGCGTCTTTGCGGGCGATCCGCACGATGTGCTCGCGCAGGCGGTGCCGCTGGTACAGGACGTGTGCGAGACGGCAGTGCCCCACCAAATGGACATTGTTATCGCGTCTCCCGGTGGCTATCCCAAGGACATCAATCTCTATCAAGCGCAAAAGGCGCTGGCCCATGCCTGCGAATTAGTGCGCCCAGGCGGCAGCGTCATATTGGCGGCAGAGTGTCGCGAAGGGGCGGGAGACGACCTCTACGAGGCGTGGATGGCGGCAGCGGATACACCGCAAGACATCGTAACGCGGTTCGAGCAAGAGGGCTTTCGCATGGGCGCGCACAAGGCGCTTCTCTTTGCCCGCAGCCTGCTCAAGGCGCGCACGTATCTTGTAGCTACCGGAGTCGCGCCCGACCAAGCGCGCAATCTTCACCTGATCCCATCGCCAACCATTGAAGATGCGCTAGCGGAGACTTTGCGGTCGTCTGATAGACCCCCGCGCATCGGCATCATGCCCCGCGCCTCATCCACCATTCCGCGCGTCGCAGCGCCAATGCCAGTGGAATAGGCGCGCTGCGTTCTCAGTGCGCGCCGCACGCTGGCTGCGGGTAACGGAGCGTCGTTAGCCAAAGAACAAGCGAACAAGGATACCGGCGACGCCGATGCCAACCGTGACCGCCACCCCGAGCGCCCAGTGTATCTTGGTAGATATGCTGGCGAACTTTTCATCCATGCGCTCGTCTATGCGCTCGATGCGTTCGTCGACATGGTCGATACGTCCCCCGAGGCGTGCCTCGACGCCGTCGATGCGTTCCCCCATGCGCACCTCGACGCCGTCGATACGTTCCCCCATGCGCACCTCGACGTGGTCGATACGTTCCCCGATGCGTACCTCGACGCGATCGATACGCTCGTGAACACGCTCGATTGCCGCGTACAACTCACTCGCGTGGTTGGCGTTCTGTTCCGCCACCATGCGCCGCGTTTCCTCTTGGGACGCTCGAATGGCTTCCGTCAAAGTCTCGCGTTGCGCGTCCAGTCTTTCCGACAAGCGCGCCACATTCACAGACAAGGCACTCACGGCCTCGCTGAGCTTGTCGATTGTCTCCCGCTCTATCTCGGTAGCCATGCTGCTTGCCCCCAAACGTTACACCATAATCCTAGCACATATCCTTTGAATAAGCGCATGCCGCGGGCAATCGCGCTGCCGGAGCGCTGCCATGCGCACAAAGGTGGTATGGTAGGAGGCGACGACCGCTAACCCAAAGGCTGGCGCCGTCGGTAGGGAGCGTCCCCTACACCAACGGGAAACTGTACCCGGTATTCCGCCCGTCCGTTATTCCCCACGTTCGCGCATAGTCCGATGGCTCAAGGAGAAAAACATGGCTGCAACGAACGGCAAGTCCCCGGCAAATCTCAAGCAGACGGTGAGCGAGACGATAGACGCCCAGTTTGGCGCGATCACCGGCATTGCGGGCCGCATCTTGCGGCATCCTGAAACCGGTTACAAGGAATTCGAGACCGCCGGGGTGGTGGATGAATGGCTAACGAGGCTTGATATTCCCCACGAAACAGGCATCGCCGTTACGGGCGTGAAGGCCGTACTCGATACCGGGCGGCAGGGACCGACTGTGGCCATCATGGGTGAATTGGACGCGCTGCCGGTGCCCGATCACCCCCATGCGAATCCCGAGACCGGCGCTGCCCACGCCTGCGGCCACAACAATCAGATTGCGTCCATGCTCGGCGCCGCCATGGGTTTTGCGCAGTCAGGCGTACTCAACAATCTGTGCGGCAAACTCGTCTTCATTGCTGTCCCGGCGGAGGAGTATGTGGAGGTCGGCTTTCGGCAATCATTGCGGGACCAGGGCACAATCGAGTTCCTCGGCGGCAAGCCGGAGTTTATCCGCCTGGGCGCGTTCGATGACGTGGACTTTGCCATGATGGTGCACACCACCAGCAACGCTGAGGACGGCATCGTCTGCATGACCGGAACGAGTAACGGCACCGTGGCCAAGCACGTGACGTATCACGGCCGCGCGGCCCACGCCGCCGGCGCGCCGCATAGGGGTATCAATGCGCTGAATGCGGCTACGCTGGCTTTCACGGCAATTCAATTTCAACGCGAGACTTTTAAAGACGAGGACACGGTGCGCGCGCATTTTATCATCAAGCGCGGCGGTGAAGTGAACAACGTGATTCCGGCGCTCGTGCAGATGGAAGGCAAGGTGCGCGGAAAGACCATGGAGGCCATGCTGGAAGCCAATGAGAAAGTGCAGCGCGCGCTGAAGGCGGGGGCGCTGGCTACCGGCGCCACCGTGCACATCGAGACGTTTCCCGGCTACTTCCCCATGATTCACCACACACCGCTCGCCGATCTCTACCGCGAGAATGCGGTGGCGCTGGTGGGCGAAGAGCAAATCAAGACGCGCGACCACGGCACCGGTTCCACCGATATGGGCGACGTGATGCACGTGGTGCGCGGCATCCATCCGGCGGCGGGCGGCGCAACCGGCACCGGCCACGGCAACGACTTCCTGCTCGCCGACGCCAACCACGCCATTATCAACCCGGCGAAGCTCATGGCCCAGACGGCAATCGACCTGCTGGCCAACGGCGCGGAAACGGCGCAGCGCGTGATGGAAGAGACCAACCCGCCTTTGACGAAGGACGCGTACCTCACCCAACTCCGCAGCCTGGCGCAGACGGAGGAATATGACGGCGCGGAAGAATAGTAAGCGTTCGTTGCTCGTTCACCCTTCGTCAAGCTCAGGACAGGCAAGCTCAGAGCCTGCCCCGTACGCCGATACTCAGTATCGGATGATACGGGGGCGAACGGAAGAAGCGGCGAATGAAGAAGCAGTGAACCGTTCTGCTGAGGGCTGCGCGAAGCCTGGGATTCAAAAAGCCCTTGTTGAAGCACAGTGCGCCGCCGGGCTACCGATCCTGATCTGGCTGACTCTGGGGTCTTGGAGCCGCCCCACCCATCAAGCGCGCACAAGGAGGCACCATGACCACTGCTGACCGCGCATCCCGCGCTCCGAGGTACACCTTCGCCGACACCCTCGATGCGCAGGAAGCCCAGCTTCGCGACAACCCGCTGGTGCGGCGGATGGCCGCATCCCGTAAGGCGATGGCGGACGACCCCCACCGCCCGCTGTACCACTTCGTCAGTCCCGAGAGCAAACTGAACGATCCCAACGGGCTCTGCTTCTGGCAGGGACGCTGGCATCTCTTCTACCAGGGCTTTCCACCAGAGGCCCCCCGGCCCCACTGGGGGCATGCCGTCAGCGACGACCTCATCCACTGGCGCGACTTGCCGTATGCCATCAATCCCGACCCGGAGGAGAGTTGCTACTCCGGCAGTACCCTCGTCGAGGACGACCGGGTCATCGCCATCTACTACGGGACGCAGGTTGGCAATATGGTCGCCGTCTCCAGCGACCCGCTGCTCCTCAACTGGGAGAAGGTTACGGGCCGGGCGGTCATCCCCATTCCGGATGACGACGGCTCGCCCAGGCAGTACACGGTCTACGACCCCTGTATCTGGAAGCGCGACGGCGTCTACTACTCCCTCTCCGGTGGCGCGGTGACCGACGGCCCCGGCGGCCGGCGCATTGCCGCCGACTTCCTATTCCGCTCGCGGGACCTGGAGACCTGGGAGTACCTGCACCCCCTCACCGAGGGTGACCGGTTTACGCTGGTGGGCGACGACGGCGCTTGCCCCTACTTCTGGCCTATTGGCGACCGCCATATGCTCCTCTTCTTCAGCCATATAAGCGGCGGCCAGTATCTACTCGGCGACTACGACGCGGATCGCGACAAGCTGGTTGTCACCTCCCACGGCCTCTTCAACTTCGGTCCAGCAGTCCCGTCAGGCGTCCACGCTCCATCTGCTATGCCCGACGGACAGGGCGGTATCATCGTCCTATTCAACATGAACGCTGGGTTCCCGTCCCCGGGCTGGGATCAGATAATGACGCTACCCAGGCGTCTTACCCTGGCGGGTGACGACGACGTGCGGGTCGAACCCGCCGGCGACATCGAGTCCCTCAGGCATGAGCACAGGCACGTCGGGCTGACGGAACTCCCCGCCAACGAGGAAGTGGTGCTGTCAGGCATCGAGGGCAGCGCGCTGGAGCTGGCGCTTGAGCTCGACCCCGGCGCGGCGCCTATGGTCGAACTGAACGTCCTCCGGTCACCGGGCCGGGAGGAGTATACGCGCATCGCCTTCTACAAGGACCGCGGCTTCAGGGTACAGCTCCCATCCGTGCGCCCCGGCGCGGTCCACCACAACGGCCAAGTCGCCATTGGCGGCTACAAGAGCCCGTGGCCCGCGAGCCGCCACGAAAGTCTCCTGACCCTCGACACTTCCTACGCGTCAACCCTGCCGGACGCACTCTCCCGCGCTCCCGAGACGGCCCCGATCCTGCTCGATCCCGACGAGCCGCTCAGGCTCAGGGTATTCGTCGACCGCAGCGTGGTAGAGGTCTTCGCCAACGGCAAGCAATGCGTCGCGGTCCGCGTCTATCCCGGACGGAGCGACAGCACCGGCGTCTCCCTGCACGCCCAAGGCAGCCCCGCCCAACTGCGCTGGCTGGACGCCTGGCAGATGCGGAGCATTTACACGCAGCATTAAGGCGACCCACTCGGCGCGGTCCTCGCTCGGCGAAGTCGTCGTTTGCGGCTTGCCACGTGCTGTACCGGCCTTGCACAGACGAGCAACTCAAGTTGGCACTTGAGCCGAATTGTGTGGCGTCGACCGGACACGGCTGGCTGCTCCGAACACCAAGCCTCAGCCTTTGAGCACGAAGTAGACCATCACCGTGCAGGATTGGCCCGGCGCGAGTTCGCCCGCGAGCCGGAGCCAGTTGCCAAAGTGCGTTACCCGTGCCATGGTCAGCCCGTCCGGTTGCTCTGGAAGCCGTATGCGTGTGCCTTCATCCAGCCAACGAATGCCGTCCGGCGAAATCTGCACCGCTGCGCTATGCCCCGGAACGCCGCCCTTGAGGACGCGAATGAAGATGAGGGCTTCACTCGCCCAACCGGCCTCATACGGCTCGGTGGCAAAGGCGCCTTCCCACGCGACGTTCCGCTCGACAACGGCGGTGTAGACCTGTCGCGGCATATTCTTCTTGCCCCCCTATGTTAGGTCAGCATCGTAGGGGCACAACATGTCGTGCCCCTACCTCCTGCAAACAGCCGGTATCCGCTTGCGTAATTCCCATGCAAACCGGATTCTAGCTTCGCGACGCGTGCGAATCCGTAAACCATGCCCGTTCCCTTGTGTGCCTTGACGAGTCTAGCGGTGATTACCATGAACATAGACGGTTCAGGTGATTTCGCTCCGGTAGCGCAGGCCCTTCGGCAGGCTCAGGACAGGTTTGCAACCCCGTATCGAGTACGGGGCAGGCTCTGCGTCGGCGGCCGCCATGCCGACGCAGAGCTTTGCCCGTAAACGACATGCAGGAAAAAATACCGGAGGCGAGAGACAAGCCCCGCGCTACAGAATTCTTGCGCGTAACGTTGCCGTATGTAGCAACTCCTACTCTTCCAATGACAGTACGACAGAATCCAGGTAGAGGAACGCCCGCCTGTCGGTGGCGGTTTCCACGAAGAAGGCGGTGTTGAGCATGCACCACAGATCGGCGTCGATTGGCGCGCGGATCGGCGAGAGATCGGTTAAATCATACTTGTGGTCGTTGCACTGGAGTTCCGTGTAACTCATAGTGTGCAGATCGCACGTAAACCGCAGGTAATGCCAATTGAACTTGGTGGGCAGTTCGTTGTAACAAAGCCGTTGTTTGGCGCTGGGAATATCCTTCCAACCGCGTGGGTCCAGGTGAAAGAAGGACTTGATCTCCCCACTCGTGCCGACGACGTGGCGGGACGGCAATTCATCCCGATACTGCCACTGGTAGCGCGGTGTGCCCTCTGCGATGTTGCAGTAGCGCAGGTGGGGCATAGCGCGCTGCTCGCTGTCCTGTAAATCGAAGAACACGCCAAAGCTGCCGACATCGTGATCGCCCAGCGTGAGTGCGCTCGGTTCCGGCTTCACCGCAAAGTAACACTCCACTTGGATGCGGCCCCGTTTGCGCCACGTGGTGCGTTTGACAGCCACCGCCAGGTGTCCGGCGCGGTCACGGGTGGCGAGCTTGAGGGAATACGTGCCGGAGAGCGACCCCGCCGTGCCCGTGTCCCACATGGTCGCACTGCTGAGCATGGGCGGACGCAGGTCGCGGAAGGGCGGCAGAATGGTATCCAAGCTGCCTTCGTAGTTGCCGATTAACTCGCTCCAGCCGCACATCCCGGTGTCGAAGTCATCGGCAAACAGGACGCGCGCCAGCGGGTTGAATTTGCTGAGAAATGGGTCAGAATAGGCGTTCTTCATTGGCAAATGCGCTTTCGCGACTCTTCGTTTCCTTAGTCAACATCAAGGTGATTGCCGTCTGAAAAAGCATGGCTTCCGCTTTACCCTTAAAGCCACGCGCAAGGCAGTCCGCAGGGGTTACCAAACCCGTCTCCTAACTGTAAGGTGCTTTGGGTACACGTGAGCGCCTACAGAGACAGAGTCTTGCGGCCTTCCCAGCGTTTGACTAGGCCAAGTATAGCACTTCGTATCTCGGTGCCTGGGGTCGCAGTAGTTAGAACAACTCGCGCCGGTCGCGCTACGACCGACCCGATGCGACGGCGCATGGTTTGCAGCGCGGAGCGTGCCCCTCGCTTCGTCACGTGCACAGTCCAGCGTAGCGCGGGAGTTTGTCCCCTGCTTCTTTGCGTGTGTGACACATGTCACTTTGGTC
>VXOZ01000422.1:14265-14551 GCA_009839775.1 Chloroflexota bacterium
GTCAACGTAATGAGGACACACGGAGCCAACCGGCAAACGCGCGCAGAGGGCGAGATTTCGCTACAATGAAGGCGTGGAGCATCTGTATCTCAAGGGGGAGCGCGCGATGAGCACGACGGTCGGGACTTCCAAACGTACGCTTGATGAGCTCTTTGTGGAGCAATTTGCCGGTTCCGCCGCGCGCTTTCAGGAAGCAATTGACATCTTCCCCAATGGCGCAACCCACGACGGCCGTGCCCAAAAGCCCTTTCCGCTCTATATCGAGCGCGCGCAGGGCGCCCACAAG
>VXOZ01000419.1 GCA_009839775.1 Chloroflexota bacterium
TAAAGTATTGTAGCAAACACTCTATAGGCAGTCAAGTCTATTCCTTATAATTCCCCCTCTACGGCCATGACTCCCACGGCACGCTACGCATGTATGAGTACGCGCAAGCGGTAAGTGAAGGGGGCGTCCGACCCCAGAGTGCGCCCGAAGTCATAAGCGAAGGCCCCTGCACGGCGGTGATCGACGCCAACGACGGCTTTGGGCAGGTGGGCGCGACTCTGGCCGCAGACATGGCAGTTGAGAAGGCACGGCAGCATGGGCTGGCGAGTGTCGCGTTGCGCAGAGCAAGCCACATCGGCCGGGCGGGAGAATATCCCGCCATGATCGCCCGGGCCGGCCTCATAGGCACAGCCTACGTCAATTACGGCCGCTTGGGCATCCAGGTGGCGCCCTTTGGCGGCATCGACGGCCGCTTGGCGACGAATCCGTTGGCTTTCGCCGCTCCCCGCCGCAACGCTCCGCCCATTATGGTGGACATGACGACGAGCACCGTCGCCGACGGCAAGATCCGCGTTGCAACCAATCTCGGCAAGCCGCTGCCGGAGGGTTGGATCCTTGATGCGGACGGCAAGCCTAGCACTGACCCGCAAGACTACTTTGCCGAACCGCGCGGGGCAATCCTGCCGCTGGGCGGTCCACTCGGCCATAAGGGCTACGCACTGTCTATGATGGTGGAACTCTGCGCCGGGGGCCTGAGCGGTCAGGGCATGGCGTCCGGTGACCCACGAGCGCCCGCTAATGCCTTCCTGCTTACCGCCTACAACATCGAGCACTTTACGGACATGGACTTCTTCTACGCTGAGGTAGAGGCCCTGGTGAGCCACGTCAAGTCGAGCCGCACCGCGCCGGGCGTGGCGGAGATACTCTTACCCGGTGAGCCCGAATTGCGTACCGAACAGGAACGGAAACGAACGGGCATCCCCATCGACGACACCACCTGGGATAAGGTGTGCGCCTCGGCGTGTGACATCGGCCTCGATCCAACTTCCTGGAAACTCGCCTGACGCCTAGAGGAGCCGTCTGTGCCTACCGTTACCGCTGATGCCTTGCGCAAGATTGGTTACGAATTTTTCGAGACCCTGGGGTGTAGTCCCGCAGACGCCCGCACAGTCACCGATCACCTGGTGCAGTCCAACCTCTTCGGCCATGATTCCCACGGTGTGACGCACGTGGAACGGTACGGTCGCGCCGTGTGGGAAGAGCAGCGTGTTGACCCGCGCGCCGTGCCCGAAATCGTGCGTGAACACCCCTGCACTGCGGTCGTGGACGCGCACCATGGCTTCGGCCAGGTGGGTGCGACCTTCGCAACCGAGCTCTTGATGCAGAAGGCGCAGCAGCACGGCGTCGCCAGTGTCTCACTGCGCAACACGAGTCACATTGGCAGGGCAAGCGCGTATCCACTGATGATGGCGTGGGCCGGCATGATCGGCCTGATCTTTGTCAACGCGGGTCGGATGGGCTTTCAGGTAGCGCCGTTCGGCGGCATCGACGGCCGCTTGGGGACGAATCCGCTGGCCTTCGCCGCGCCCCGCCGCGCTCACGCGCCGATCTTTGTGGACATGAGTTCTTCAGCCGTCGCCGACGGCAAGATCTATCTCGCCGCCAATCAGGGCAAGCCGGTGCCGGAGGGCTGGTTCGTCGACGCGGACGGCAACCCCAGCACCAACCCGCACGCGTACTTCGAAGAACCGCGCGGGGCTGTGCTCCCACTGGGCGGGCCTCTGGGGCACAAGGGCTTCGCGTTGAGTATGATGATGGAGATTTGCGGAGGAGGGATGAGCGGCCAGGGCATGTCCCAAGGCGATATGCGTGTCAGCAGCAACGGCGTTCTCATGACAGCCTACGACATTGCGCAAATCGGCGACTTGGAGTTCTTTTACGACGAGGTGGAAGGCCTTGCGCGGCACGTCAAGTCGAGCCGCACGGCGCCCGGCATTGACGAAATCTTGCTTCCCGGCGAACCGGAATACCGCGCCGAACGGGAGCGGGCACAAGCGGGCATCCACATTGACGACACCACGTGGGAGAAGCTCTGCGCGGCTGCGCGTCACCTTGGTCTAAATCCAACCGCTTGGAATCTCTGCTAATGTGAAGTCGCGGGCCGAAATGGAATGCCGCCTCGATTGCACCGAGCCAAAACATAATTCCTGCTCAGACTTGACTTGGTAAATGCCGAAAGGAGCCCTGAGTGCCTACTGTCACCCAT
Organism: Chloroflexota bacterium; assembly: GCA_009839775.1. Classification (GTDB taxonomy): domain Bacteria; phylum Chloroflexota; class UBA11872; order VXOZ01; family VXOZ01; genus VXOZ01. The sequence goes on from VXOZ01000419.1 coordinate 2,207, forward strand.
GACGCTTTGCGCCGCATTGGATATGCCTTCTTTGAAGCGCTGGGCTGCCGCCCGGATGACGCCCGCGTAATTCAGGACCACCTCGTTCAGTCCAACCTCTACGGTCACGATTCGCACGGCATCGTGCGCATGGAGCAATACTGGCGCGCCGTCCGGGTAGAGGGTGTGGTAGACCCACAAGCGGCGCCGGAGATCGTGCGCGAACACCCGTGTACGGCGGTCGTGGACGCGCATCACGGCTTCGGTCAGGTGGGCGCGGTCTTTGCCACGCAGCTTCTCATAGAAAAGGCCCAACGGAACGGCATCGCCAGCGTGTCGCTGCGTAATACGAGCCACATCGGCAGAGTGGGCGAATACCCGCACATGGTCGCGCAGGCCGGCATGATCGGGCTGATCTTCGTTAATGCAGGGAGGCTGGGCTTTCAGGTCGCACCCTTTGGCGGTATTGACGGCCGCCTGGGTACGAATCCGCTCGCATTTGCCGCGCCGCGACGCAACGATCCACCCTTTTTCGTGGATATGACGACTTCCACTGTCGCCGACGGCAAGATTAAGATAGCCGCTAACGAAGGCAAGCCCTTGCCCGAGGGCTGGATTGTCGATGCGGACGGCAACCCGAGCACGGACCCAAGCGATTATTGGGACGAGCCTCACGGCGCCGTGCTGCCGCTGGGCGGTCCCCTGGGGCACAAGGGCACCGCGCTGAGCATGATGAATGAGATTTGCGGCGGCGGTCTGAGCGGTCAGGGCATGTCCGCCGGCGACATGCGGGTGGATAGCAACGGCGTGCACATCACCGCTTACGATATCGGCCAGTTTGTGGAGCCGGAGTTCTTCTATGATGAGATTGATACGCTCATCAGCCACGTGAAGACCAGCCGCCCGGCTGCCGGCGTGGACGAGGTCCTCGTTGCCAGCGAGCCGGAGTATCGGGCGCAACGTGAGCGCGAGCAGAATGGTATCCCTATCGACGAAACGCCGGGGAGCACGCTTTGCGACGCTGCCCGTCACCTGGGTGTGGACCCGACGACCTGGGAACTGGCCTAGAAAACTGGTGCGCTAGAAAGGAGCCGGTCATGCCGACGTTCACCGCGGACGCTTTACGCCGCATCGGCGAGGATTTCTTGATCGCCTTGGGATGTCGGACCGCAGACGCACGGATTGTGGCCGATCATCTCCTTCAGTCAAACCTCTATGGTCATGACTCCCACGGCGTATTGCGCTTGTACGAATATGCGCGCGCCGTGAACGAAGGACGCCTCGATCCTTTGGGATCGCCGGAAATCGTGAGCGAACACGCCTGCACGGCAGTAGTCGACGCGCACGATGGTTTCGGGCACGTGGGCGCTGCTCTGGCGACCAAGCTGACGATAGAGAAGGCGCGGCAACATGGCTTGGCCAGCGTGTCGCTGCGCCGGGCGAGCCACATCGGCCGGGCAGGAGCGTACCCCCTGGTGATCGCCCAGGCTGGCATGCTCGGTGTGGCCTACGTCAATTCCGGCCGCATGGGCTTTCAGGTCGTGCCGTTCGGCGGCATTGACGGCAGACTGGGTACGAATCCGCTGGCTTTCGCCGCGCCCCGCCGCGACGGCCCGCCCATCATGGTGGACATGACGACCTGCACGGTGGCCGATGGCAAGATCCGCGTCGCCACCAATCTCGGCAAGCCCCTGCCGGCAGGCTGGATCATCGATAAAGAAGGCAATCCCAGCACGGACCCGCAAGTGTACTGGGACGAACCACGCGGGGGCATTCTGCCCTTGGGCGGCCCTCTGGGCCACAAAGGCTATGCGCTGAGTTTGATGATGGAGCTCTGCGCCGGCGGGCTGAGCGGTCATGGCATGTCTTCCGGCGACATGCGCTCACCCGGCAATGGCGCGCTGTTCACCGCTTACGACATCGCCCACTTTGCCGACCTGGAATCCTACTACGACGAGGTGGAGGCGATGGTATCGCACGTTAAGTCGAGCCGCACCGCCCCCGGCGTGGCCGAGATTTTCCTGCCCGGCGAGCCGGAATTCCGCACCGAGCGCGAGCGCGCCCGAACGGGCATCCCCATCGACGAGACCACGTGGAAAAAGCTGTGCGATTCGGCCCGAGATTTGGGTCTGAGCCCCAGCCAGTGGGAAAATTCGTAGAACGTCGCTTTGCCGCCACTAAGGTCTCGCAACCTCACGAAATGGGGCGCGCCGCGACCAGCGCCAAGAGTGCATTCTCCATGACACAACAGAAGTGTAGGTTTTGATCTTTGTAGTTGGCTAGAATGGCATATTTACGGTTGGACAACAGACGCTATAATTGCAGTATAGGGAGTGAATTCTGGAGGCCACGATGGACGTAAAGCAAGCGGTGCAAGAAGCAAAAGAGTACATATTCGATCTCTTTGAAGGCGAAGAGATCGAATATGTTGGTCTCGAGGAAGTTGAGTTCGACCACGAGTCGGACGAGTGGAAGGTAACCCTAGGCTTCTCGCGCCCTTGGGATCGTCCCAAGTCCCTTTCGGTTGCGCTACGCGACGAGCCCCTTAGGCGCTCCTACAAGCTAGTTCGCATAAACGACTCTACGGGTAAAGTCACATCTGTTACGGATCGCGCCTTGGCGACCGCAAGATAATTCGATGCCGACACCAGGCGTCTTCATCGACACAAACCTCCTTTTGCTTCTCGTTGTTGGCAGTACCGACAAGGCCATAATTCCTAAACACAAGCGCCTAAAGGGATACACGGCAGAGGATTACGATACTCTTCTCGACCTACTCGATCTTTTCCCCCAAGTTCTCGTCACGCCTCACACGCTCGCGGAGACTTCTAATCTCCTTGCGCAACACAAGGATCCCGAGCGGGCCCGGCTGTTTGGGCAGCTCCGCTTCCTCATCCATGAATGTGAGGAAGTGGCAATTGCGGGTACCGTTGCTTCAAACAACAGTGCGTTCCCGCGACTCGGACTGACTGACGCGGCTCTACTGGAGTTGGTAGCGCCTGAAACACCGCTGCTCACAGTCGACTGGGGACTGTTTCAGCAGGCAATGGCAATAGGAGCAGACGCGGCGGTCAATTTCACGGATTTTCGGGAACTTGATTGACCGCAGGATTTCAGAGACTGGCAACATTGCGCCGGTTCTGAAGTTGATGATTTCCGATGGCAGCCTTTCCTTCTTTGGAAGCGAAGAATACTCGCTAGTTCTCTCATCTATAGCGATGCAGAGTCTTCGCACACCAACAACTGCCGATCGTGTAAACAGGATAATCGACAAGACAATTGAGCAAGCCTATTCAACTCGTACTAGAGAGTGCACGCATACCCGCGGCTTTTTGACACCTGGCCGCGGGTATGCGCAACATGCCCGCTACTTCATATCGGGATTCTCACGGTGAGAAGGATTTCGACCTTTCACGATCCGCCATCGCGTCTCCCAGGCGCTATGCTTGCCACGTCACAGCATTTGCTCGGTGCATGAGTGCTATCTGAATCCTTCCACTTGCGGACGAACACGCGCGCTATCTGCACGATTGACAGACCTCGACCTACCGCAGCGCACTTGCAAAACCCAGAAAAGATGGTAGAGTAGATACATTGTGGTAGTAGGCCTGGTATGGCGTCGGTGCTCAATTGAACGCGAAGAGGAAGTGTCTGGGGTCTCGCCCGTGCGCGTTGCCCGGTTGCGATCATTCGTATGACGGTTAGTGTCCGCTTACCTTTCCAGGCGTGTTGTGGGGGAAAGGAGAATTTCATACCGCAGATCGATCGTTAGCGCTTCGCTGGGAGCGTCTGGCGGCTGCCTGAGAACGTATGGCAGCCATGCTCCCCAAAGTGTAGCGCACCGGCAACGCCGTGCAGGATATGTGGTGCACCTCGTGCACCACACTGTTTTTTGTTTTTGACTATGAGTTTGGGTCTGCTGGCCGGCGGCGTCAGGCGGCAGTCTGAGAAAAGGATTCGACTGTGAATATTTACGTAGGGAATCTTCCCTATTCGACGACGGATGAAGAATTGCGAGTGTTGTTCGAAGAGTTTGGCGAGGTCGCTTCGGCTTCCGTCATCTTGGACCGCGACACCGGCCGCTCACGCGGCTTTGGCTTTGTTGAGATGCCTTCCCAGGCAGAGGCCGAAGCGGCAATTAGCGCCCTCAACCAGAAGGACCTCGGTGGCCGCGCGCTGAACGTCAACCAGGCGCGCCCCCGCGGCGAGCGACGGCCCCGTGAGTTCAACCGGCCGCGTTCTTGGTAAACCGCTGCGAGCGCTGTGACGCCTGAGCCGCTATGGCTCGATCCGGCGAGCAGCGTATCTACAGAGAGAAGAATGGCAGCCCTTGTCCATAACCGGGTACGAGGGTTGTAAAACTGTGGGTCTGTTGACCCACAGTTTTACTTTATGCGTGACTTTCGGGGAAGGGGCGTTCGCGCCGCTCAAGATCGCGACCTTGCCCGGTTGCTTACCGCCTGCCTTCATTCCCTCCCGCTAACGGGTACCGCCTCTTTGCAGCGGCGCAGATGCTCGATTGCGTTCTGGCGGATCACCGGCTCAGATTCCGGCGTAAGCGCCGTCAACGCGGGCTCCATGCCGCCCTGGGCAAACGCGTCAGGCACGGGCACGTACCCAACCTCGCGCGAGGCCCGGCTGAGAACTATAGTGTGCGGATACGGTGACGCTTCCTGTAGCGCGGCAACCGTTTCGTGAAAGACTTCGCCGGGCAGCGCGACCAGCGCAACGTCGTCTCCGAGCGTGACCGCACGGATCGGATACGTGAGGGAGGGATTGGCGTGGAAGCGCTCAAAGAGGTACCGGCGATAGCGAGCGCGCGAGTTGCGCAATTCAGTCCGCATTTCCTCAGGCTCTTCCGCTACCTTTCGCGCCGGCACGGTGGCCCGCGCAGAGTGAACCCCGAGCCGCGGTGTCTCGCTGGGGGCGGTCTGCTCGAAGACGTAGAGCGCCCGGGCGCCGAGCGCGTGTCCAATGCGGCGCGCCGACTCGGCGCCTGCCGCCTCAACCGGTATCTGCTCGCCGATGCTGCCCTGGGTAAAGACGCTGGTAATATCCGCTACCTTGCGAAAGACCGCCGCGACGTGTTGCGGATAGTCGGCGGTAATGTCGCCGTACCGGTCATCTGAACAAAGCGCGTGACAGCCGAAGTTCACAAGCGCGCCAAGCTGCTCTCCGGCAACCGTATCCAAGCGAATGACGCGCACCGCGTCGTCGACGCCTTGCTCGGTCCAATCGGTAACAGTGGGAATCTCCGAATTCAAACCCACCATCTCCACCGTGCCTTCCGGCGTAAGCCAACGGCGATTGCGCGTAATGCCGGGAGCGCACCCGACGCCGGCCGCGACACGCACGGGCCTGAGATTGTCCAACGCACAGCGGATGCCCGCGGCAATGCGTTTGGCGCACTCCGCCTCGAAATCATTGATGATGAGGTCCTGGGCAAAGACGATGATGTACGCGCCGTAGTGGGAGATTGGCGACATGCCCACGTGCGACGGTGAAAAAAGCAGTGAGTCGCTGCCAATACCGGTGTCCGCCAGATGTGCGCTCACCCGCTCCTCGAAGTCGCCGCCCAGCTCGAACACGTCAATACCGGCAAGAACCGCAGTCGTTGCGCCTTGCCGCAGCACGCAGAGCCGCGCCATGAGCGGATCGTGCACGGTGAAGCTGCGCCGCCTCCGCCTGCCGTTTTGCGTGGTCTCAACGGCGGGGGTTATGTCTACTTCAGCGAACGCAGCCAAGAGTGGTTCGGTCATCGCGATGTTCCTTTACCGTTGGTGAGCATTCAGCGAGCGCATACGGATGCGCGGACTAGGGGGCACTCACACCGTAGTACGGTTTCCACTCCTGCGTAGCAAGAACTTTGCCGCAGCGCGCACTACCCTTGCAGCATCCTCGCTGCGCGCTGCATAGCCAACTGCCAGCCCTCACTGCGAGGCTTGAAATCAAGCCTACCACGCAACCATTGTTCCTTCAATCGCAGCCCGTGAAGCGCCGAGAGCCTAGATTTTCTCTTCATCGAGAAGATGACTTCATGGCGCCTGAGCAATAACCTACCCGGGGAGATTCCCGCCGCGAGTTGGCGTTCTTCTCCACACACGAGTACGCTAGGGGAAGCGACGACACCGCAGAGCCGGGGAGGTTGCGATGCCCCAAGACTTTCTGGAACGCTTGCAGCAGGGCCCGGTGCTGGGCGACGGCGGCTACTTCCTGGAGCTTGAGCGCCGTTGCCTGGGCAGCTATAAGGACGGTGTGCCGTTGGCCGTGCTCGATCACCCCGAGGGCGTCCTGGAACTCCACCGCGAATTCGCCCGGGCGGGCGCCGAGGTCTTGCAGGCCATGACGTGGGGCGTGGGCGCTGTAGAACGGGAAGAAGAGTTGCACCGCACGGCCGTAGCGTTGGCGCGGGAAGCCGCCGGAACCGACCGCTACGTGGCCGGCACGCTCAGTCCCTATTTCGGCAAACGCCGACCGAAACTTTCCGCCGCCGACCGCCGCGAAGTGGCGGCCTTTTTCGACCGACGCGTCGGCCAGCAAGCAGCCGCGGGCGTGGATCTCTTCATTGTGGAGACCTTTCACACGGTGGAAGAGGCAAGCGTCGCCATTCCCTTCGTCAAGCAGGCCAGCATCCCCGCCGTCGTCACGCTTACCTATCAAGAACACGACGTGACACGGGACGGCCTCTCACCGGCGGAAGGGGCGCAGCGACTCGCGGACAACGGCGCCGACGTGGTGGGCATCAACTGTCACCGTCCGCCGCAGACCCTCTTACCGCTGGCCAGGGAAGTGCGCAAGGCGGTGGACGTACCCATCTGCGTACAACCGACGGCCTACGACCTAGAGCCCGGCGCGGTGTACAACCGAGAGATCGTGGTGCCCGGCCTCTGGACAACGGTGGAACCGCGCGTGCTGTCGCGCTTTGTCGCGGCGGAATACGCTAAGGAAGCCGCGAGCATCGGCGTCGAGTTCATCGGCGGCTGCTGCGGCATGTTGCCCTACCACATCCGCGCCATGGCGGAAGCCCTCGGCAAGCCGGTCACGCTGCCGGACAGAGAGCGGGGCTACGCTGTCGGCAACGAGTGAGAATTGAGAGAATGGGGCTGAGCAGAGGGCCGCATTGGTAGGGCATTGCGTTGGGACCGTTCTCCTGCTCTCAAGGGCGCAAGGCAGGAGTTAACAAAAATCGCAGCACGCGTGGGCGGCCAGCAGCGCGCACCGAATAGTCTTCTTGGCGGCAGGAGTGAGTCCTCCTTGTAATGCCCAGCGAGTTCGACATTCTCCGCTTGCTGCAAGCGACCAAGTATGCCCTCCGCGGGTTGCGCGATGCCTTCCGCAGCCAGGTTGCCATCCGTCAGGAAATGCTCATCATCCTGGTGATGAGCCCGGTCGCGCTCTGGCTGGGGGAAAACGGCGTCGAACGCGCCCTGCTGATCGGCGTGCTGTTCCTCATACTCCTCACTGAGCTCCTCAACGCCGCCATTGAGACCACCGTCGACCGTATCGGTGCCGAGCACCACGAGCTCTCCCGCAAGGCCAAGGACATGGCCGCGGCCGCCGTGCTGGTTTCGCTCGTGACCGCGGGCATCGTCTGGCTGCTCATTCTGTTCGATAGACTGGCCCAGTAAAGCCCTAATCTCGTACCCAGGCTCAATAGTCCAGCACCGCCGCCAGCGCCTCGTCGGGATGATCGATGAGCAGATCGACAGCTCTTGGCGCTTCGGCGAAGGGGAAGCGGTGTGTGAGGAAGGGCGCCACGCGCACCTGGCCGCTCGCCTGCATCCGCAACAGCGCATAGAGATTGCGCTCCTGGTCCCACTGCACAAAGCGGTTGGGATAGTCCGTTCGCGCATTCAAATAGTCCTGGTCGCGGCTGCCCGGCCCGCGGCCGAACACCCAGCGAATGTCGATTTCCTTGGTGTGGGGATTGGCGTCGGGATGCGCCGGTGTGAAGTCCGGTACCAGACCGCCAATCATCATCACCCGGCCGCTGTGCCGCACCAGACGCACGCCCAGACGTCCCGGTTCCGGCCCGCCGCCGGCTGCTACAAATGACGCGTCAACCCCCAGACCGCACGTGTGGTCGGCCACCGCTGCAGCTAGTTCATCCGCGTCGCCCGCCAACGCCAGGTCAACTCCTAACTCCCGCGCCTTCTCCAGACGAGAGGGAATGAGGTCGATGCCGATGGCTTGGCCGCCCGTCATCCGCACCATCTGAACGATCATCTGGCCCACCAGCCCCAGGCCGATAATGGCTGCGGTTTCGCCCGGCAAGAACTGAGCGCGGCGCAGCGCGTGCAATGCGGTGAGGCCGATATTCGCGGTGGCAGCCTCTGCCGTATCCAGAGTGTCGGGTATCTTGGCAAAGTTGTGCTTTATAACGAACGCACGCTCGGCATGGGGTGCAAAGCCGCCGCCCACAGCCACTACGCGGTCGCCCGGCGCAAAGTGGGACTCCAGATCAGGCGTGACCGCCACGATGCGGCCCGCCGACTGGTAGCTCATGGGCCGCTCGCTCACTGCGCCAGGATCGCTGCCCTCTGCTACGGACCGACGCGCGCGCGCCACGCCGCCGACTTCCGAGCCGGTGCCGAGTACCGAGGCAATGGTCTCCATGAGCACCCCGGATTCGCCCAGCGTCGATTCCGGCACTTCTTTCAGATACGTCTCACCCCGGTTATTCGCATACAACGCGCGCATGTGTTCTCCTTCTCAAGCTTACAGACCACTTGGCATGATACGGCAGTCAAGGTATTTTTTCGTTTTCGCGATGTCGAGGATGCGCCCTGAGTCTAGTCCTTACGCCTGCTTGTCTATTGCTCCGGCCAGCGCCACGCAGCCTGGCGGCGCAGACCGGCATCATATTCTGCGTCCAACGCCGCCCGCCGGTCCGCAGGCACATATGAGTAGCTCGGCGTGGCCATGCCGGGGATTTGGACCAGGAGCGGTTCTTCCGCTTCCCATTCGTCCAGCCGGGCCGCCAGCGCGCGCAGCACGGAATCGTACGCGGGATCGTCGGCCAGATTGTGCCTCTCCGCCGGGTCTTTCGTCATGTCGAAGAGCTCCCAGCGCGTGCGAAAGTCCGCGCCGTAGTCGGTGAGCTTATACTCCGGCGTCCGCAGCATGCGCTTGGTGCCCAGCATGTACGCTTCCTGGCGCGTATACCTTACGCCGAGCATCCACGAAAACGCCTCATCCGGCCAGCCCGCGCTCTCGCCGGCGCACAGGGGCGCCAGGCTCTTGCCCTGCACGCCTTGGGGCACCGGCAGGCCGCAGAGATCAAGCACGGTGGGCACAATGTCGACGTGCCCGGTAATCTCCTCAACCACACGCCCGGGGGTCAAGCCAGGCAACAAGAATTCGGGCACCTGCACGATCAGCGGCACGTGCACCGCGCCTTCGTACATCGCCTGCTTGTACATGCGGCCGTGGTCGCCCATCATGTCGCCGTGGTCCGACATGAACATGATTATCGTGTTGTCCGTCAGGCCCCGCCTCTCAAGTTCCGCCAAGACGATGCCAATGTCGTCGTCCACGTGGGTCGTCGCCGCGTAGTAGATCGCCGTAATCTCGCACAGCATTGCCGGGTCGTCGATCAAGTGATTCACTTCCTGCGAGCCGCGGGCGTCCCGGCGCAGCGTGCCGATTTCGGGTGGAATGTCGGGCAGCGAGATAGAACCCCGGTCATACATCGAATAGTACGGTTCCGGTTCGACAAAGGGCGAGTGAGGATCATGGTAGCTGGCAAAGAGGAACCACGGTTTGCCGGACTGTTCCAGCAGGTCGAGGGCCTCGAGCGTTTGCCGCGTGATCCAACTCGTGTCGATGTCTTCCGGCGGGTCGGCGAACAGCCCCACCCCACGCCCATGGGGGTCGTCCGGCCAGGGGCACGTGCCTTCTTGAATTCTGTCCCGCTTCAGTTCGCCGTACTTGCCCTTCATGTATGCTTCGTAGCCGCGTTCGGGCGTCGGGCCCTCGGAACGAAACGTACGAAAGTCGTCGAAGCCGAAAGACTCTTCCACGGGGTCGAAGTGCAGTTTGCCGGCGATGGCGGTCGCGTAGCCGTAGTGCTGCATAATGGATGGCAGAAAGACCTCTCCGTCCCGCGTGGGCAGGCCGTTCCAACTGCCCTCATGCACGGGCACGTGACGGCCGTTGAACACCGAATAGCGGGCAGGCGTGCAGATCGGCGCCGCGCTGTAGAAATTGGCGAAACGCACGCCACGCGCCGCCATGGCGTCGAGCACCGGCGTGCGGCAAACGGGATGCCCAGCGCAACTCAGTACATCCCAGCGCATCTGGTCGGCCATGAAGAGGATGACATTCGGCCGCTGCTCGCCGCCGCCATGCTCACTTTGCCCGTTGCCGGCTTGCTCGCTCACGTTGAAACTCCTTGGCGAGTTATAAGTGTATGCCTATTCGAGACCGCAAGAAACTGCTTAGATCTGCAAAACAACAATAGACGGCACGCAAGAAACGAACCGGACCGCTTTAGTGCACCGTCTCTTCGCGCGAAGCTACTATTGCCAGCGCCGCGCCGCCGAGCGGCGCATGTTCGCCTCCCAAGCCGCGCGCATTGCCGTTCGGCGATCCGCAGGCACGTACGCATAGCTCGGTGTAGGCATGCCGAGCACGCGTACCGGTGAGGGTTCTGCGGCCTGCCACTCCTCGAGCCGCGCTGCCAACGCGTTCAGAATCGAACGATGCGCGGGATCATCAGCAAGGTTGTGCAGTTCTGCGGGGTCCTCTGCCATGTTGAAGAGCTCCCACTGCATGCGGAAGTCCGCGCCGTAGTCGATCAGCTTATACTCCGGTGTGCGCAACATGCGCTTCTTGCCAACCATATACGCTTCCTGGCGCACGAACGGCGCCGCCCGCACCGCCGCAAACGCCTCGTTGGGCCAACCGGCGGCGTTGCCGGCGCACAGCGGCAACAGGCTCTTGCCCTGCACGCCCTCTGGAACAGGGAGGCCGCAGAGCTCGAGCACGGTTGGCAGAATGTCCACCTGGCCGGTGATTTCGTCAACCACGCGGCCCGGCGTCAGAGACGGAGCAATGGACGCCGGGACGTGCACGATGAGCGGCACGTGCGCCGCGCCTTCGTACATCACCTGCTTATTCATGCGGCCGCGATCGCCCATCATGTCGCCATGGTCGGAGAGGAATATGACGATGGTGTTGTCCGCCAGGCCGCGTGCATCCAGTGCGGCCAAAAGAATGCCGATATCGTGATCCACGTGCGTGGTGGAGGCGTAGTAGATCGCCGTAACCGCTTGCACCACCTCCGGATCGTCAATCACGTGGGCGCGTTCCTGTGTGCCGCGCGCGTCCCGGCGCAGCCGGCGGATTTCGGGCGGGATCTCCCGCAGCGGAATGGACTCCCGGTCGTACATGGAGAAATACGGTTCGGGTTCCACGAAGGGCGAGTGGGGATCATGATAGCTGGCAAAGAGGAACCACGGCTTGCTGCTATCCACCAGCCCGTCAAGCGCCTCCAGTGACTGCCGCGTAATCCAAGCCGTATCGTAGTCTTCCGGCGGATCGGCAAAGCGACCCACGCCCTTGCCGCCCGTGCCCTCTTCAATCCGATCGCGCGTATATTCGCCGTACTTCCGGGTCATGTAGGCGTCGTAGCCGCGTTCCGGCGTGGGGCCCTCGACGCGAAACGAGCGAAAGTCGTCAAAGCCGAATGCTTCTTCCCGTGGCGCGAAATGCAGCTTGCCAGCGATGGCCGTGGCGTAGCCGTAATGTTTGAGTATGGAGGGCAAGAAGATCTCGCCATCCTGGGTGGGCCAGCCGTTGCTCCAGCCGTTGTGGACATGAACGTGCCGCCCACTGAAAATCGAGTAGCGGGCGGGGGTGCACGTCGGAGCCGCGGTATAGAAGTTGGCAAAGCGCACGCCGCGCGCCGCCATGCCGTCGAGCACCGGCGTCCGGCATATCGGATGCCCCGCGCAACTGAGCACGTCCCAGCGCATCTGGTCGGCCATGATGAAGAGCACGTTCGGTTGCTGCCGGACTGAATCGCCGTTATTGCCGTTGGCGCTTAGTTCGCTCACAAACGACCTCTCTGGTTATAGCGAAAAACACGTTTGTATTAGTGTTAGTCGTGCCGGTTCCCAGTTTGGCGTCTTCTCTTAGTAGCGCGGGGGCTTGTCCCCAATGTTGTCGCATTAACGTTCTTGGCAAGGAACATGGCACTCTCATTGCCTTACATTTCCGGTAACGCAGGATTGCATCTCGACGGGAGTGCGGGCGTCTCGCCCGCAGATGTCTTCTCCCCGGTAGCCCGCAAGTTTGCCACCTGTGGGCGCAGCGCACGATCAAGGAC
>VXOZ01000001.1 GCA_009839775.1 Chloroflexota bacterium
GCGCGCTTCTTAGCCGTGGGGTTGCTGATTGCCATCTTTGGCGAGCCAATTGCGGCGTTCATCGATCAGTATCTCGACATTCTATTTGTTGTCTTCATGGTTTTACTTGTAGGCGGCTTTTTCGTGATCAGGCTTTTGACGGGATCGGGCAAGCCGCCAGGGACGGCTGGGGCGGCAGCGACGGACGAGGCCGCGCCGTAGTTGCGTGACTATGGGCGCACCGGCTCGAGGCCGGGCAAGTGCTTGCCTTATCCGCTGCTTGCCGTATGATGGAAACGTACGCGAGATGGGAAGGTATTCAGGGTTTGTATCCGTCACTCCGGCGCAAGCCGGAGTCCAGGGCCGGAGGTCCGGTTGGATTCCGCGCCTCCGCGGGGGTAAGCGTGCACGGGAGTGACGGACCTAAACGCTCACGGTAATGTGAAGCCAGACGCCCGTGGGAATTATGGAGCTAGACGCTCTTAGCTAAGGTAGCGGTAATAGGCAGCGGGTATTCTGCAATGCAGACATATTACGACGTTCTCGGTGTCCCTGAGGATGCCGAACCGGAAGAAATCGAAGCGGCGTTTCGGCGTGCGCTCGCGTCTGCGCAGGCGGATACGGATGAGGACGACGCCACAGAGGTCGCGGCGCGCGTGCGCGTGCTCGTGGAGGCTTACCAGGTGCTCTCCAACCCCGCGTACCGCGCGGCATACGACGTGAAACGCGCGAAGAAGGAACCCTTCCCCGTACCCAAACCGGTTGCCGGATCCAAGCTCTTTCGCGCCCTCAAAGCCGGCGGTTCCACCTTCGTCAAGGATGTTAAGGAACAGTACGACAACGACCCCACCATCAAGGAAGACTTCGACCGATCGGTTAATCTTGGACGCAAGGTCGCCCGCGCCGCGCGCTTTCTCCGCTTCTTGCGGTAAGGCGAGTGGGATTCTCGCCCCTTGTCGCCGCACGATCATCCTAAATGGCGTTGGGCCTGCACGGCATGCGCCGAAGCTAGGAAGTCCGTGATGGACCTATACTAAGAACCTTGCCCGAGGCGGTGTTTACTTCATGCGCCAAGCCTGCCCCATGCCTCGACACTGGGAAGCGGGGGACAAGCCCCGCGCTACGGCTTGTAAGCGAACCTTGCCCTTGCACTGGCAAGCGCCCATTAACCGCGTCCACGCGCTTAGTATCAGCAGCCATTAACGTGCTCTCCTCCGCGTCCTCAGGGACGCGGAGGAGAGCGGTTAGCCTACAAATACTGCGCCAGATTGGGATTACTTGAACTCATCCGGGCGCTCGCTCAAGACTGCGTTGGCGGCATCTGCCGAGGCTTTCATGGCTTCCGGCACTGTCTTCTCGCCGGTATACATCGGCTCAAGCTCAGCACTGGCGGCCTTGCGCCATGCGTCTACGTCCGGCGTGATGAAGAAGTCTCGTCCGTGCTGCTGCCATTGCTCTATGATGGGAGAGAAGTCCAGATTGGGGAAGTTCTTTTGGAATTCTCCGGTGACGCTCGCCAGGCCGGGGTAGTTCTGGGTTGTCCAGAGCGTCTGTCCTACTTCACCGGCAATGACCTTCATCACCTCCCAGGCAGCGTCCGGCACTTTACTCAGTCCCATGATCGACCACGAGTTGCTATGTACTTCCACTGTCCGGGCCGCGGGGCCGCTGGGAATAGCGGTCATGCCGAGATCGTCACCAATCTTCCCCACCACGTTCACGAGGGGATACATGTGGAAGGAGTCCATGGCAGCAATGCCGCTGCCCATCACCGAACCGCCGCCTTGCGTCCGCAGTTCGCCCCGCTCCTCGCCCCAGGGTACGATCTTGTGCTTGAGGATAAAGTCCACGAATACCTGCGCGCCCCCGATGGCGAGCTGGTCCTCGCCGTACACCACGCGATCCCGGGCCTCATTCAGCACCTGGCCGCCATTGTTGAGCATGAAGGTGCCTAAGCCTACGTTGATGCCCGTGTAGCCGAAGTTATAGCCCCATTGCTCGGTCTTGTCACCCGTGCGTACGGTGAGCTTCGTGGCATTGGTGATGACGTCGTCCCACGTCCACTCAGGTGTGGGATACTCCATACCCTCTTTGTCGAAGATCGCCTTATTGTAGAAGAGCAGCTCGCCGCTCACCTGGAACGGCAACGCATAGAGCTTGTTCTTGAAGAGCCAGGACGCCGTGTCCAGAAACTCCTCTCGCGCTATATTGTCCCTGGCCATCTGCTCGTCCAGCGACGCAAACGTGCCGCGCGCCGCGCCCACCTGCACCCAGTTGATCTGGTTTACGACAATGTCATAGGTCGTTTGTCCGCCCGCGAACTCGGTCTGCAACTTCTCCCACAGGTTCGTCCCCGGTGGGGTTATCGTCAGTGTGACACGCTCGCCTTGCAAGACGTCGTTAGCGGCGACTTCCATCTCACCCAGGGTCTTATTGCGCTCCTCGCCCAGGTTATAGCAGGCCCATATGACTTCGGTGACTTCAGCCGCTTCCGGCGCGGCCGCTTTGGCTTCCGGCTCTGCCGCCTCGGGCGCATCTGCCGGTGCCGCTACCGGCACTGCGCCGCAGGCAGCCAAGAAAGCGCCGGCCATGGTCGCGGTTCCAGCGAGAAAGCCGCGTCTCGTCACGGGAACTGTCGTGATTGCACGTCTCATCGCTTACCTCCTCCAGTCAATTGAGGTACGTCAACACACTACAGCGTCAGTATATACCCTTATGGGACAGTGTCAAGAGTATAGAGGCAGGTTAAGCCGGACGTGTCGATTATTCAGTGTGAAAGTCAAGCGCCCTGCAACCCGTTCAGGACAATAGCGAGAGTGGCCGTCACCAATGCTGTCGCCCATTCTCATAGCAATGACAGACGAAAGTTCGTTCGTGCTTTAGAATGAGGGAAAACTCCCGACCGAAAAAGCCACCAGGCAATGGCACACCATGACACGTGAAGACATCTATGCGGCGGTACAGTCTCGTGTCGCAGAAGCGGACCTGTTCGCGGCCAGCGCTCTCGTGCTTGGCGTCGGCGATGCCCAGGCAGTCGCCGTTTCTTTCGAGAATCTCATCCTCGATTGTTACCACAGAACCAAGTCAGTTGAACAAGCGCTGCACTTTGGCAGTGCCGGTATTCACTATTGCCTGGCAAGCGCGCGAGAACTGGACGGCAATGACGATACCGCCGCTAAAGAATTCCGCTACGCGGCCAAGCGCATGGCAACCAACGTGGCTTCTTTCACGTGGCCCGGCTGGGACGAACCGGGCATCGCGATTTCGGCTGACCAAATGCGGCAAGGCCTCCTGTACGCTCGCTACAGCGTGCGCCAACTCCATGAACTCGACCCGACCGCAGAACAACTAGCATTCACGTACTGGTTCCTGGGCGCGCATCTCATGGCGGATGGGCTGTATGCGGAAGCCCAAGCGGTGTTCGCGTCTGCCCTCGCCTACAATCGCGAGCACGGCGACGACCCGGAGGGCCGTCTCATGCTGGAAGGATACGTCGGGTTGACGAAGCTGCTCGCCGGTCAAGAGCAGTGTGGCGATACCGAGTATTGCGCCGCAATTACCGCCCTACAGGCGCGCGACAGCGAGGATGCTCAGTACTATGTCGAGCAACTCATGACCGCCCGCACCGTCTTTGCACCCCCGAAAAGCCTGTGAGCGTCCACCCAAGCATGGGCAACACTATGAAGTGCCCCCTGTTCAGTGGTATCGCTAACAGGAGAAGGCGCCGACTTCCCCCTCTCCCCGAGGAGAGGGAGTCTTTTTGCCTGTCGTCCCGGTTTGCGCAGAGGTCTCCGGGGTGAGCGGGCAGCCGCTTAGGTAGTGGGTGTTCAGTTGCGCACAATCACCCCACACGCGATGCGGGCGCCGGCGGCGGGGTCATCGCCGTAGGTGTCTGGCTTCTCGTGGATGATGATCGCGGAGCCGTCCTCGTCGAAGAGCGAATGAACGACGCCTGCCGTTAGTGTGACGGCGCTGGTGAAGACATCAGCGCGGACCGTGCCGTCGGCTGCCGCAAAGATGTTCGGCAGATCGCCGGCGTGCACACCGCCTTCATGTTCGTATCCATGCCCGTGCCCTCGCGGCGCAAAGTGCCCACCGGCCGCCGTGAAGTCCGGTGTGCAGCTACCCGTCTCATGAATGTGGAATCCGTGTCCGCCCGGCGTCAGTCCGGTCAATTCTGCCGCGATGATGACGCCATGGGGCCCTTGGGTCAAGGTTACCGTGCCTACTTCGGCGCCGTCCGGCCCGGCCATGGTGGCCGTTGCGGTCTCGCCCACTGCCAAAGGTACGCTTGGCGCTTCTTGGACTTGAACCGAACATCCCGCCAGGAGCAACATTGCCCCCGCTAAAAGCATGAGAGGCGCGACATTGCGCAAAGTCTGCATCCTACTTTCCTTTCACAAGCTTTCGACTACCACAAAACTATTCTACAGAACACTGGCCTTTTGAGAAACACCAGTGGCCCTGCAGACGTTGCTCTCAGGTTGATTTTGCCAACGCAGTCCAGGCAAGACGTCCACCTCGGAAGTCTTCCATTAACCGCATGCCCTTCAACGCGCACAGGACACCCTAAGTGGTAGACTGAGCCTGTTGGCTGGGCCGCAATAGTGCTCGAAGGGAGCCGCACGTTTACGTGAGTAACTCCAACGGCCTCTAAGTGGATGACGGTGAGCTTTCACGGTATGTCTCCCAGCGACGCAACGAGAAAACGGTGGCTGCGCCGCAGCAGTGAGGGTTCACCATTGTCGGTCAAGACGACAAGCACCAAGCCCACCCAATTACCGGCTAGGGGGTAGCGCGAATCATGACGCAAAGCAGAGTACAGCGGTCGCTCGATCTCTATGCGAAGGCTGACCGGCTCATTCCCGGCAGGACGCAACTCATCAGCCGGCGGGCAAGCAGCTTCGCCCATCCCATCAGCCCCATTTACGCCGCGCACGCTAAGGGTTCGCGCTTCACGGACGTGGACGGCAATGAGTACATCGACTGGGTAAACGCGGTGACGGCCATCATCCTCGGTCACGCCGACGACGTGGTGGATGGCGCGGTTAAGGAGCAGATCGACAGAGGCAGCCTCTACAGCCTGAATAGCCCGCTGGAGGTCGAACTCGCCGAAATCTTGGTGGATACCATCCCCAGCGCGGAGATGGTGCGTTACACCAAAGGCGGCGGCGAGGCGTGCGCTGTGGCCGTGCGCATCGCGCGCGGCACCACCGGCAAAGACACAATCTTCTTCTCCGGCTATCACGGCTGGCACGACTGGTACCAATCGGCCAACTACCTCGCCGACCCGGAAACCGATGAGTTTCCTTTCGCGGGCATCGAGCCCATCGGCGTGCCGCGGGCGCTGGCGGGCACGGCGCTTCCTTTTACCTATGGCGACCTTGACGGCTTGGAGCAACTCTTTGCGGAACACAAAGGCGCGGTCGCGGCGGTGATGATGGAAGCCATGCGCTCCGAGCCGCCTCCGCCGGGTTACCTGGAAGCGGTGAAGGCCATGTGTCACGCCAACGACGCGCTCTTCATCCTGGACGAAGTATCGTCAGGCTGGCGGCTTTCCCTGGGCAGCGCGCAGGAATGGCTCGGCGTCACACCGGATATGTCCACCTTCGCCAAGTCCATGTCGAACGGCTATGCCATGGGCTGCGTGGTCGGTTCCCGCGCGGCGATGGAGCCCGCCGCCCGCATGTTTGTATCCAGTTCGTATTGGAGCGAAGCCGTGGGCTTGGCGGCATCAGTGGCGACCATCACCGAGCTCAAGCGGCGCGACGGTCCGGCGCGTTTTAAGGAAATCGGTGAGAAGGTGAAGGCCGCGCTCCAGGGCGCAATAGATGCGATGGGCGTAAAGGCCTCGGTCACCGGCGTCCATACGCTGCCGACGCTGGTATTCGATCTGCCGGACCCCGCTCTGAAGAAGCCCATCGAAACGTTGTTTATCCAGGAGATGGCCAAGCGCGGCGTCTTCTGCCACATGACGTTCACGGCGACGCTCGCACACAGTGATGAGGACATCGCCATCACGGCTGCGGCTGCTGCTGCGTCGTTGGAAGTCGTGAAGCGCGGCCTGACCGGCGAACTCGATTCCTTGCTCGAGGCCGAGACGCAGCGCGAACCGTTTCGCCGTCTCGTGCGGTAGCGCGCTGGGCGAAGATTGCGAGCGGACCGAAATGCAGCGCGGCTCCTTGCGTGGAGAAGTGTAAATTCACGCATAATCTAAGCAAGAGGAGTCACGCGGTGTCAAGGAGATGGGTCGGATTCGTCTCTCAGTAATCATCGTCTCATACAACACGCGGTCGCTCTTGGCGGACTGTTTAGCGTCTGTGGCGGCAGAGCCGCGCCCGCCTGACGAGGTCATCGTGGTGGATAATGCCTCCGCCGACGAGAGCGTGGCGCTGGTGCGCGCGCAGTTTCCCCACGTGCAGCTTATTGCCAATACGAAAAACCGGGGCTTTGCCGCGGCGTGCAATCAGGGGTTGCACGCCGCGAGCGGCGACTTTCTCTGCCTGCTCAACCCGGACACCCAGCTTTTTCCCGGCGCTCTGGATGCGCTTGCGTCCTTTCTTGAAGCAAATCAAAAGGTCGGCGTGGTGGGACCGACTCTACTCCACGCCGACGGCACATACCAACACGCGGCCTTTCGCTTTCCCACGCTGCCTATGGCGCTCATAGACTTCTTCCCGCTCAATCATCGCTTGCTCAACTCGGGTCTGAACGGGCGTTATCCGCTTACGCTCTATGAGCACCCGTTCGCCATGGACCATCCCCTGGGGGCGTGTATGCTGGTGCGGCGCGAAGCATGTGCGGACGTTGGGTTGCTCGACGAGCGCTTCTTCATGTATTGCGAGGAGATCGACTGGTGCCGCCGCATCAAGCAGGCGGGCTGGGCAATCATGCACGTGCCCGGCGCGCGCGTGGTGCATCACGGCGGCCAGAGCACGCAACAAGCGGCCGGTCGCATGTTCGTGGAGTTGCACCGCAGCCGCTTTCGCCTCTTCGCCAAGCACTACAGTAGACGTTACCAGTGGGCCGCCCGGGGCATTGTGACGGTAGGCATACTGTGGCAGCTTGCCGCGCAACTGCCGCAGCGGTTGCGTCACTTCCGCGACCAGATTCACCAAGACCGCTGGCAAAGCCGCCTGCGCGTGCTGGCGCTCGCCCTCAAGGGCGAGAACTGACCAATGGCACGTACTCCAAATCCTGCTATGAGTGCGCAACCCCGTAATTCCCGCGAAAGCTCGCCCCGGCACGGGGCGCGGAATCCATCTTCCTCAGAAGTGCCCACCGGTATCACCGCCGTCGTGCTCACACGCAACGTAGAAGCCGAAATAGACGCCTGCCTCACTGCCCTGGTCTGGGCCGACAGCATCGTGGTGGTGGATGACTTCAGCAATGATGACACCCGCGCAATCTGCGAACGGAACGGGGCCCGCGTGGTTGAACGCAGGCTTGAGAGCTTTGCCGCGCAGCGCAATTTCGCGTTGACACACGTGGGGACGCCGTGGGTGCTCTTCATCGACTCAGATGAGCACGTTTCACCCGCGCTGGCGGCAGAAATCCAAGAGGCGGTGCATGATGAGGCTGTTGCCGGGTACTGGATCCCACGCAAGAACCTCTTTGGAGGACGGTGGGTCCAACATGCCGGGTGGAGCCCCGACTACCAACTCAGGCTGTTTCGCGTTGCCAAAGGCCGGTACGATCCCTCCCGCTTTGCCCATGAGACCGTGCTGCTCGACGGTCCTGATAAACACCTTACTGAGCTTCTTATCCACTACAACTATGCTTCAGTGCGGCAATTCCTTGCCAAGCAGCGGCGTTACGCGCAACTGGAGGCGCGCCGCCTCTGGCTTGACGGCCAGCGTGTGCGCTGGCGCAACTACGTGCTGCAACCGCTGCGCGCTTTCAAGCGCCGGTTCTTCACCTGGCGGGGCTACGCCGAGGGCTGGCTGGGTCTCGCGCTCAGCGCGGCCATGGCCTATTACGAATGGCGCGCCTACCGGCACCTCGCCGCTTTAGAGCGGGACCCTACCACGCGGGTGTGGCAGGAGTTTCGCACTCTGCCGGCAGCAACCTGCGATGTGTCCGTAGTCATTGTCTCGTACAACGTAGCCGACCTGCTCGCCGCTGCCATCGGGTCGGTCTTGGAGGACCTGGAGCGCGCCGGTATCGATGGCGAAGTGATCGTGGTGGATAACGCCTCGGCGGACGGCAGTGCGGCAGCGGTGAGGGAGCGCTTTCCTAGTGTGCGCCTCATCACGAATGCCGCGAATGTGGGCTTTGGGCGCGCAGCCAACCAGGGCATGCTCGCCGCCAAAGGTGAGATAGTGGTTGTTTTGAATCCCGACGCCAGCGTTCATCCCGGCTTTTTCGCTGCGATCAAAGACTACCTGGCCCAAGAGCCGCACATAGGGCTGCTCGGGCCGCACATTGTCCACGCGGACGGCACCACCCAGCCGTCGTGCCGCCGGTCGTATACGCTCGCTACGGTGTTCCTGGAGAGTACGCCGCTGCAGTGGTGGTTTGGCGAAACGCCGGACCTCCGCCGCTTCTACTGCCGCGATCTCGACCCAACGGAAGCGGCCCGGGTTGATTGGGTGGAAGGCGCCTGCCTCATCGCGCGGCGGGAAGTGCTGAAAGCGGTGGGCGGCTTCGACCCGCGCTTCTTCATTTACTTCGAGGAGACCGATTGGTGCCGGCGGATCAGAGACGCGGGCTGGGACGTCGCGTACTTTCCCGGAGCACAGGCGCTGCATCACCGGAGCCGGAGCGCCGATCAAGACCTCATTGCCCGCGCCCTGAACTTTCACCGCAGCCGTCACGCGTTCATGGCCAAGGAGCGTGGCCGTCTGGTTGCGCTGCTGCTGCGGGTCGTCATCGGCCTCTTGTTTGGTTTGTACGCCGCGCAGCAGGCAGCGAAAACCCTCGTAAAGCGGCAGAACCAAGAGCTCCGGCAGAACGTCGCCATGCTCGCCCATGTGACGTTGTGGTACCTTACCGGCTTCTCGGGGCGGGGACGGCATCCCGTATAATGCACGCGAAGGTGTTGACCACGAAGCAGCGCCGAGACGGTTTACATCCTGTGGCACCACGTCCTACCGGCCGCCAGCTTGGTTGACTCGCTCACTGATCCCATGCGCGTACTCTTCATCACAGGTGAATACCCTCCCCTCCAGGGCGGCATCGCCGACTACACGGCGTTGTTGCGGTCCGAACTGCGCGCGCTGGACGTGACGAGCGAAGTGCTGACCGACTCCGCGTGCGCCAGCACGGAACTGACCGTGCATCCCGTGGTGGGCACGTGGGGCTTTGCCTTTTGGGGAGTGGCGCAGCAGATTATCAGCGAACGCCGGATCGACGTAGTGCACATTCAGTATCAGACCGCCGCCTTCGACCTGAAGCCGGCCATTAACCTGCTGCCTTGGTACCTCCAGCGGTGCTCACCGCGCCCGGCCATTGTCACCACGTTCCACGACCTGAGCGAGCCCTATATCTTTCCCAAGGCGGGCCCCGTCCGCCGCTGGGTAACACACATGCTGGGCCGCCATAGCGACGCTATCATCTTCACTACACAAGAGGACAGAGCGAAGTGGAGCGCCGCGGTCGAGACACGTGTGCCAGGCTATCAGATCGACATTGGGCCGAACATTGCCGAAGTCCCCATCACCGCCGACGAGCGGCAAGCGCTCCGCGCCGCATGCGGCGTCGCGCCAAACGCCTTCCTGGTAGGCTTCTTTGGCTTCGTCAACGCTACCAAAGGGCTGGATACGCTCTTCATGGCGGTGCGCCGGTTGCGGGATGAAGGCATCCCTGTGCAAGTGCTCATCGTCGGCGGCAGCGTGGGAGACAGCGATCCATCCAACGCCGTCTATAAGGAGCACTTGGAGCGTCTCATCCGCAGGCTGGATCTGGATATGGGAGATATTTTGCTCAGCACGGGCTACGTGGAAGCGGCAGAAGCCTCGCGCGCGCTGGCGACCTGCGACGCCGTGGCCCTGCCCTTTACGGATGGCGTTTCCCTGCGCCGCACGAGCCTGCTGACGGCGCTGGACCATGGCCTGCCGGTGGTGACGACCTGCCCCAAGCAGCCGATCCCGGAATTACAGGAGAGCGGCGCCCTCTTGCTCGTGCCGCCCGACGACCCACCGGCGCTGAGCAATGCGCTCCGGCGTCTCTACGAGGACCCGGCGCTGGACGAGACCCTCGGCGGCGCTGCCCACCAATTCGCCCGCCAATTCTCATGGCACCGCATCGCCGAACACACTCTGGCGGTGTACACCGCAGCCTGCCAGCGGAAGTAGCCCCTTCACTTCAACGCCTTAGTGCTTGACTCGGCCGCAGTTCATGAACGTAACGTATTCACTCTGTGAACATTAGATGAACATCTGCCACGTGGCGTCTTGTGCCCCCGAAGGTGCTTGCCGCCTTATACTGCGCCGGATCGAGGTGTTTGCGTAGGGATCGGGTGCTGACCTGCGGGGTCTTTCGTTCCCTGTCATAGAGCCAAACTTCGCATCTTTATCCAATTGTTAACGTGCCCTCAAATTGCGTTGACCGATTTTAAGACCGCATGCTAATTTCCTCAGTGTTGAACGCTTTACTTTGTTCCGTGTGCGGCTAATCTGGCATTGGATTGCACTGGGTGCTTCCTCCCGACCCACGGCAAAAAGAGGAACGGGGACGTGCGCCACGACCAGCATGCCGGGCAAGCAAGAAACAGAGTGCTGTCGCACCGAAAAAAGGGAGGAAAGGTAATGACAGCACCGGTTCGGATGAGCAGACGACGGTTTACCTTTGCCGCGGCGGGGTTGGCCGGCTTTGTGCTGCTGGCCGCCTGCGGGGGCGATGACGGTGACACTGAAGGTGAGCTGAAGGGCGACATCATCGTCGACGGTTCCAGCACGGTCTTTCCGATCACCATGGCCGCAGCCGAAGAGTTTAGCCTGAAGCACTCCGGCGTGCGCGTCAGTGTTGGCGTTTCCGGCACAGGCGGCGGCTTCAAGAAGTTCGCCGCGGGCGAGACCGACATTTCGGACGCCTCGCGGCCCATCAAGCCCTCCGAGGCTGAGGCCATCGCAGCCGCGGGCTTTGAGTACATTGAAATCCCGGTTGCCTATGACGGATTGACCGTGGTCGTAAATCCCGAAAACGACTGGGTGGCCTGCCTGACAGTTGATGAATTGAAGAAGATGTGGGAACCGGCGGCCCAGCGCACAATTACGAATTGGAACCAGATCCGCGATGGTTTCCCGGACTTGCCTTTGGACCTCTTTGCACCCGGTGTGGATAGCGGCACGTTCGACTACTTCACCGAGGCAATCGTCGGCGCGGCCCAGTCCAGCCGCGGTGACTTCCAGGCCAGCGAGGACGACAACGTGCTCGTGACCGGCGTTTCGGGCAGCAGGAGCGCCATCGGCTACTTCGGTCTCTCTTACTACGTGGAAAACACCGATAAGGTCAGGGGTGTGCCGATCGACTCCGGCAATGGCACGTGCGTGGAGCCTACTTTCGCGACGGTCGCCGACGGCAGCTACCAGCCATTGAGTCGCCCCATCTTCATCTACGTGCGAAAAGATGCGGCGGAGCGTCCGGAGGTGGACGCGTTCATCAAGTACTACCTGAGCCCAGAGTTCACGCCGCTGATTTCCAGCCCGGAAGTTGGCTACGTGCAGCTTTCCAACGAACTCTATGCGGCGCTTACGCAGCGCTTCGCTGATCGCGTCAACGGCACGTTGTGGCCGAACGGCGCTGAAGTCGGCGCATCGCTCGACCGCTACATGCAGTAAGGATTTGACGCTGGCTGAGGTTAAGCAGCACTACAGTTGCTGGTTGCCAGTAGATCAGTAAAGACGCTACCGACACTCTCTTGCACGGAGAGTGCCAGGGCCGGCCTTCCGGGCACGGTGCGCCCAAGAAGAGGTCAACCTGCAAAATTGAACTGATAGCGAGCACGGCTATAGCACGACGCTGAAAGTTGTGAAGAGAGGAGCTTCGATGGCTGAGGACGTATCCCCGTTCTCGCACTACCCGTCGCGCAGTGACATGAGCAAACGGGCGAGCCGTAACTTGAAGGAGGAAGCCATACGCTATGCTCTCCTGGCAACGGCAACGCTCTCGATTGTCACGACCTTCGGTATACTCTTCTCGCTCACGGGAGAAACGCTGCTCTTCTTCAGCGAAGTATCGATTATCGAGTTCCTTACCGAGACGGAATGGACCCCGCTCTTCCTCATCAAGAAGTTCGGCATCTGGCCGCTGGTTACGGCCACCGCGCTTGTTGCCTTCATCGCGCTGGCAGTGGCTATTCCCACGGGACTGCTGATCGCCATTTATCTCAGTGAGTTTGCCAGTCCGCGCGTGCGCGACGTCATCAAGCCCGTGCTCGAGGTGCTGGCCGGCGTGCCGACGGTGGTCTACGGCTACTTCGCGCTCACGTTAGTGACGCCTATACTGCAAGAGTTCATTCCCGGCATGCGCATCTTCAACGCGTTGAGCGCGGGCATCGTGATGGGCATCATGATCATTCCGATGGTTGCCTCCTTGAGCGAGGATGCCATCGGCGCGGTGCCCCAGGCCCTGCGCGAAGGCGCGTACGGACTGGGCGCGACACGCTTCGAGGTGGCGCTGCAAGTTGTGGTACCGGCGGCGCTTTCCGGCATCGTGGCTTCGGCGGTGCTGGCGCTCTCACGGGCCGTGGGCGAGACGATGATTGTTTCTATCGCTGCGGGACAGAACCCCACCTTTACTCTCGACCCCCGCGTGCCCATCGAGACCATGACGGCCTACATCGTACAGGTGAGCCTCGGGGATACGCCCTTCGCCTCCCTTGAATACCGCACAATCTTTGCCGTGGGTACCATGCTCTTCTTCTTGACCTTTGCCATGAATATATTCGCTCACTGGTTTGTGCGCCGATTCCGCGAGGAGTACGACTGATGGCTGAAGATTCCAGTGCCCTGGACCGCGGCGCGCCGGTCTTCAAGGCGAGCATGCAGTGGCGGCGTCTCAAGTCCCACTTCTTCGTGGTCTTGGGATTGCTCAGCGTATTGCTGGGCATTGTGACGCTTCTCGTGCTCTTGGCGGACGTGATAATTCAGAGCACCGGTTGGCTCGATTGGCAGTTCTTCACCAGTTTCGATTCCCGGTTCCCGGAGCGCGCTGGCATCAAGGCGGCGCTCTTCGGCACGCTCTACATGATGGTCTTTACGATGCTCATGGCCGTGCCGCTAGGGGTCATGACGGCCATCTACCTGGAAGAGTACGCGGGTGATAACTGGTTTACGCAGTTCATCCAGGTGAACATTGCCAACCTGGCCGGAGTGCCTTCCATCGTGTACGGTTTGCTCGGCCTGCAGGTGTTCGTGCGCTGGATGGAGATGGGACGCAGCGTGCTGGCGGGTTCATGCACCATGGCGCTTCTGATTCTGCCCATCATCATCGTGGCTTCCCGTGAGGCGATACGTGCCGTGCCGCCGAGCATGCGGGAAGCTTCCTTTGCCGTCGGCGCTTCCAAATGGGAAACCGTGCGCCATCACGTCTTGCCATACGCTTTGCCCGGCATGCTCACCGGCGCCATTCTGGCAGCGGCCCGCGCCATCGGCGAAACCGCGCCGCTCATTACCATCGGCGCCCTCACCTTTGTGCCGTTTCTCCCGGAGCATCCCCTGGATCGCTTCACCGTGCTGCCGATACAGATCTTCAATTGGGTCTCACGCGCGCAGTCCGAGTTCCATGACCTCGCAGCAGCCGGCATCATTGTATTGCTTGTCGTCCTGATTGCACTCAATTCCGTAGCTATCTATCTCCGTCAACGTTTACGCACGCGGTACTAGCTTGCGAGAAGGGAAGAACAGTATGATTAAGGCGCCATTCATCAAGACCAGGGAAGAAGAAAGCACGGCCGAGGCTGTGGTAAGAGAACCTGCCTCCGCGGAGTTGCCCAGAGACCTAACCGCGGATATTCCCGATCCGGCGGTGGAAGTAACCAACTTCAGCTTGTGGTACGGGGA